>NZ_PSUG01000048.1:0-29039 GCF_002931755.1 Rathayibacter sp. AY2B3
TCGAGCGGCGTCCTCGCCGAGACCGGCCCGGTCGAGCCGACCGCCGTCGCACCCGCGCACCGCCGGCTCCCCCGAGCGGGAGACGTCCGCGCCCTGGTGGACGAGCGCCGTCGTCTACCAGATCTACCCGCGCTCGTTCGCCGACTCGAACGGCGACGGCATCGGCGACCTGGGCGGCATCCGCTCGAAGCTCGACCACCTCGCCGACCTGGGGGTCGACGTGATCTGGCTCTCGCCGGTCTACCCGTCGCCGCAGCACGACAACGGCTACGACATCTCGGACTACGAGGACATCGACCCGCGGTTCGGCACGCTGGAGGAGTTCGACCTGCTCCTCGCGGAGGCCCACGAGCGCGGGATCCGCATCGTGATGGACCTCGTGGTCAACCACACGAGCGACGAGCACGCCTGGTTCGTCGAGTCCCGCTCCTCGCAGGAGGACCCGAAGCGCGACTGGTACTGGTGGCGCCGCGGGCGCCGCTCGGCCGAGGCCGGCCGCGAGCTCGAGGCGGCCGCCGGCGCCGGCCTCGACGTCGCCGAGCCGAACGGCTGGCGCTCCTACTTCTCCGGCCCGGCCTGGACGCTCGACCCGGCGACCGACGAGTACTTCCTCCACCTCTTCGCGGTGCAGCAGCCGGACCTCAACTGGGAGAACCCCGAGGTGCGGCACGCGGTGCACGCGATGATGAACCGCTGGCTCGACCGCGGAGTCGACGGCTTCCGGATGGACGTGATCAACCTCGTCTCGAAGGACGTCGGAGCGATCGACGGCGAGCAGGGCGGCGCCGGCATCGTCGGAGGAGTGGGTCCGCGGCTCCACGAGTACCTCCGCGAGATGCACGAGGCCGTGTTCGCGCACCGCGAGGGCTCCTTCCTCACCGTCGGCGAGATGCCCGGGGTCACCCTCGAGGAGGCCGTGCTCGTGACGGATCCCGAGCGCCGCGAGCTCGACATGGTCTTCCAGTTCGAGCACGTCGGCATCGACCACGGAGTCGACAAGTTCCACCCGGTGCCGCTGGATCTGGTCAGTCTGAAGGCCAATCTCGCCCGCTGGCAGGACGGCCTGGCCGAGCGCGGCTGGAACAGCCTGTACCTCGGCAACCACGACCAGCCGCGGCTCGTCTCCCGCTTCGGGGACGACGGCGCCCACCGCTACGAGTCCGCCACCCTCTGGGCCACGCTCCTCCACCTCCAGCGCGGCACGCCGTACATCTACCAGGGCGACGAGATCGGGATGACGAACGTCCCGTTCGCCGGCATCGAGGACTTCCGCGACGTCGAGTCGCTGAACTACTGGGCCGAGGCGGTCGACGAGCGCGGCGAGGACCCGGAGACGGTGCTCGCCGGGCTGCGCGCGCAGAGCCGCGACAACGCCCGCACGCCGGTGCAGTGGGACGACGGCCCGCAGGCGGGCTTCACGACCGGCGAGCCGTGGATCGCGGTCAACCCGAACGCCGCCGAGGTGAACGTCGCCGCCGACCGGGCCGCCGAGCGGTCGGTCTTCGAGTACTACCGGGCGCTGATCGCCCTGCGGCACGCCGACGAGACGGTGCAGCTGGGCCGGTTCGCGCTCCTCGAGCCCGAGCACCCCGCGCTCTTCGCCTTCACCCGCACCGGGCCGGGCGAGCTGCTCGTCGTCGGGAACGTGTCCGGCGAGCCGATCGAGGTGCCGCTCCTCGAGGAGTGGGCGGAGGTCGAGACGGTCCTCGGCAACGTCGCCGGTGCGACCGGGTCGACGCTCGGCCCGTGGGAGGCGCGCATCCTGCGCCGCTGAGTCCCGCCGCGTCGTGCCCCCCGCTCCGTCGCGGGCCGGGGCGCGGGCCCCTCGCGATGCGCCCGAGTCGAGCGGTTCCGCGCGGGCGGGGGGCCTCAGGCGGAGACGCGGTCCAGCTGAGCGATGTCGCTCCGGGTCAGCGGGAGGGCGGCCGCCGCGAACAGCGACTCGAGCTCCGCGGCGTTCCGGGCCCGGACGATCGCCGCTGAGACCTCCTGGTGCGAGAGCACCCAGGCGAGCGCGACCACGCCGGGCTCCGTGCCGTGGGCCTCGGCGATCTCGTCGAGGGCCGCGAGCACGCGGGAGCCGTGACGGCCGACGTAGTCCAGGCCCGCCTCGAACAGGGCCGACGCCGGCTCGTCCGTGCGGCTGCGCAGGGCGCCGGTGAGGTAGCCGCTCGCCAGGGGCAGCCGCGCGAGGGTGCCCAGCTCGAGCCGCACCACCTCGGGGGCGACGTCGGCCTCGTAGGTCCGGCGCTCCATCAGGCTGTACTCCGACACGACGGCCGAGAGCGACGGCAGCGCGAACGCGGTCGCCGTCTCGTGCAGCGCCGTGATCGCGGCTCCGCTGAAGTGCGCGGCACCCAGCGCGCCGACCGAGCCGTCCGCGAGGAACGGCGCGACCGCCGCCAGGCTCTCGGCGATGGGGATCCCGGGGTCCTCGCTGTCGAACGAGAGCAGGTCGATCCGGGTGCCGAGCCGCTCGAGGCTCCCCTCGATCGCGATGCGGACGTCCTCCGGGGCCAGGCCCGGCGCGTCCGGGTGCCGGCCGACCTTCGTCGCGACCAGCATCCGCTCGCGCAGCCCGCTCTGCTCGAGCCAGCGGCCGATCATGTACTCGCTCCGGCCGGTCGCGTAGTGGTCCGCCGTCGAGATCACTGTGCCGCCGAGACGGCCGAACGCGTCGAGCACCTCGGTGGTGTCGTCGATGCCGGCGGCCCAGCCGAAGACGGAGCCGTCGAGGGCGAGCGGATGCACGGGGAGGCCGGTCCGACCCAGGGTGCGTGAGAGGAGGGGCGTCTCCGGCTCGGTGGCCAGCGGCGTCGGGTCGGTCACGGAGTCCTCCGGTCGGGGCGGTGCGGCGCGGTCCCGCCACCGTACCCCATGCCCCCGCCGACGACGGACGCCCGCCCCACCGGAGTGGGACGGGCGTCACGGTCGTGCAGGAGGGGTCAGCTCTCGGCGGGAGCCTCGGCCTCGGCCTCCTCGGCCACGACGGGCGCGAGGGACAGCTTGCCGCGGTCGTCGATCTTGGTGATCTGGACGAGCAGCTTCTGGCCGACTCCGAGGACGTCCTCGACGTTCTCGACGCGCTTGCCGCCGGCGAGCTTGCGGACCTCGCTGATGTGCAGCAGTCCGTCCTTGCCGGGGAGGAGCGAGACGAACGCGCCGAAGGTCGCGAGCTTGACGACGGTTCCGAGGAACTGCTCGCCGACCTCGGGGTTGGTCGGGTTCGCGATGGCGTTGACCTGCGCACGCGCGGCCTCGGCCGACGGACCGTCGACGGCTCCGATGTAGACGGTGCCGTCCTCCTCGATGGAGATGTCGGCGCCGGTCTCGTCCTGGATCGCGTTGATCGTCTTGCCCTTGGGGCCGATCAGCTCGCCGATCTTGTCGACGGGGATCTGCACCGAGATCACGCGGGGCGCGGTCGGGGCCATCTCGTCGGGCTGGTCGATGGCCGCCGTGAGCACCGCGAGGATCGTGGTGCGGGCGTCCTTGGCCTGCTTGAGCGCGGCGTCGAGCACCGACGACGGGATGCCGTCGAGCTTCGTGTCGAGCTGGATGGCCGTGACGAACTCGGCGGTTCCGGCGACCTTGAAGTCCATGTCGCCGAGCGCGTCCTCGGCGCCCAGGATGTCGGTCAGCGCCGCGTAGCGGGTCTGGCCGTCGACGACGTCGGACACGAGGCCCATCGCGATGCCCGCGACCGGGGCGCGCAGCGGCACACCGGCGTTGAGGAGCGACAGGGTCGACGCGCAGACCGAGCCCATCGAGGTCGAGCCGTTGGAGCTCAGCGCCTCGGAGACCTGGCGGATCGCGTAGGGGAACTCCTCGCGGCTCGGCAGCACCGGCACGAGGGCGCGCTCGGCGAGGAAGCCGTGCCCGATCTCGCGACGCTTCGGCGATCCGACGCGGCCGGTCTCACCGGTCGAGTAGGGCGGGAAGTTGTAGTGGTGCAGGTACCGCTTCTTGGTGACGGGCGACAGCGAGTCGATCTGCTGCTCCATCTTGAGCATGTTCAGCGTGGTGACGCCCAGGATCTGGGTCTCGCCGCGCTGGAAGATGGCCGAGCCGTGGACGCGCGGGATGACCTGCACCTCGGCGTCGAGCGGGCGGATGTCGGCCAGGCCGCGTCCGTCGATGCGCACGCCGTCGCGGAGGATGCGGCCGCGGACGACCACCTTCGTGACGGACTTGTACGCCGCTCCGACCTGGTTGTAGGCCTCGGCCGAGAGCTGGCCCGAGGCGATGCGCTCGGCGATCTGCTCTTTGACGCGCGCCTTGAGGGCGTCGTCGGCGTCCTGCCGCTCGACCTTGTCGGCGATCTGGTACACGCGGACGAGCTCGTCGTAGCTGAGCTCGGCGACGTTGTCGTAGGTCTCCTGCGCGTAGGGCAGGAACACGGGGTAGTCCTTGACCGGCTTCGCGGTCTCGGCGGCGAGCTTCGCCTGCGCCTCGACGAGCGCGCGGAGGAAGGGCTTGGCGGCCTCGAGGCCCTCGGCGACGACGTCCTCGCTGGGCTTGGTCGCACCCGCCTTGATGAGGTTCCAGGAGGACTCCGTGGCCTCGGCCTCGACCATCATGATGGCGACGTCCGAGGAGCCGTCCTCGTTGGTGACGACGCGGCCCGCGACGGTGAGGTCGAAGACGGCGTTCTCCAGCTGGGAGGCCTTGGGGAAGGCGACCCACTGGTCGTTGCCGGAGCCGTCGGACATGAGCGCGAGGCGGACGCCGGCGACCGGGCCGGAGAACGGCAGGCCGGAGATCTGCGTGGAGGCGCTCGCGGCGTTGATCGCGAGGGCGTCGTAGAACTCGTCCGGCGCGATGCTGAGGACCGTGATGACGATCTGGACCTCGTTGCGCAGGCCCTCGACGAACGAGGGGCGCAGCGGCCGGTCGATCAGACGGCACACCAGGATCGCCTCGGTGGAGGGGCGGCCCTCCCGGCGGAAGAACGAGCCGGGGATCTTGCCGGCGGCGTAGGAGCGCTCCTCGACGTCGACGGTCAGCGGGAAGAAGTCGAAGTTGTCCTTCGGGTTCTTCGAGGCCGACGTGGCCGAGAGGAGCATGGTGTCCTCGTCGAGGTACGCGGCGACGGCGCCCTGAGCCTGCTGCGCGAGGCGGCCGGTCTCGAAGCGGACGGTGCGGGTGCCGTACGAGCCGTTGTCGAGAACGGCTTCGGCGAATGTGATTTCAGGACCTTCCAAGAGGTCTGTCTCCTTAACGTCTGCAGCGGCGCCCCTTCTGGGCGCCGGCGTTCGTCGGAGCAGCGGTCCGGTCAGGAATCGAGACGATCCCACGGCAGGGCTTCGCGCCGTGCCGTCGTGTGGAGGGCGTTCGTGCTGGCCACCAGTAGAAGAGCTCCGGGCTGTCGCGACCTGTGCCGCGAGCGGGACGTGCCGCCTGCGACTCGTGCCGAGGCGGTTCGTGCTCTGTCGCACGCTGCCGCTGTCCGGGACTCCACCACCGAGGACCAGCTTCCTGCCGGCCTGCTCCGTGGCTCGAACCCTGGGTCGACCGGCGGTCGCTTTCGGATTCGGAACCGGTTCATGCTATCAGCCGCGGTGCGGTTCCTCCATGGACCGCGCCGACCCGGCGGGCCTGCCGCCCGTCAGCCCCGCGTCTCGTGCATCAGCAGCTCGACGCGGAGCCCGCTCCTCGCCGTCACGATGCGGGCTGGGACGCGAGGCGACCTCCCCGCCTCCGAGAGCCGGGCGAGGGCGGCCTCGACCACGTTCTCGAGACCACGCGGCACCTGGCCGACGAGCCCCGAGGGACGCTGGGCCGCGAACAGGCGGACCGGCATCGGAGCGTCCACGCGCTCCTCCTCAGCGGTGCGGCGCGGGATCACGGCGGTGACCTCGTCCTCGCCGAGGGCGAGCACTCGCGCGATCTCGTCCTGGTGCGGGCGGGAGTCGGCGAGGCGGAGGAGAGTGTCGCCGCGCCGCGACTTCGGGCGCAGCTCGTAGTCGTAGTCGTCGAGCCTGCCCGAGCCGCGGTCGTCGGAGGGGAGGGGGTTCGCGTCGCCGCGTCCGAACGAGAAGAGCTTCATGCCCCCATTGTCCAGCGCGGAGCCCCTCCCCCGCTCGCGTCAGGCGGTGCGCCGCATCCGGGCGATCGCCGCGAGCACCAGGACGAGCACGACGGCGACGAAGCCGAGCAGGACCGGCACGGCCGGCAGGAGCGCGAGCGCGGCTCCGATCGCCAGGACCGGTACCGCGAGGCCGAGGTAGGCGGCGAGGAACATGGCCGCGAGCACCTCGCCGCGGGTCTCGTCGGTGGCGAGCGAGCCGGCGACTCCGAGCGCCAGGCGGAAGAGCAGGCCCACGCCCGCTCCCGCGAGCACCCCGCCGACGATGAAGGCGGCCACCGAGACGATCACGGCACCGGTCGCGACCAGCAGCAGCCCGGCCGTCAGCGCGACGGCCGCGAGGCGGAGCGCCGTCCGGGAGGACAGCCGGGTCGAGACCAGCTGCGCGAGGGCTCCTGCGGCGAAGACCCCGAAGGAGACCGCGCCGGCCTCGAGGTGGGAGGTCTCGCCGAAGCGGCCGGCGAGGAAGGTCGGCGCCAGTGAGGTGAAGAGGCCGAACACGGCGAACCCGGCGAACGCGCCGACCGCGGCCGAGAGGAAGACGTCGCGGGACGCGGCCGGGACGGCCAGGCGCTGCGGACGGTAGGCCGGGAGGACCTCGCGCCGCTCGACCGTCTCGGGGACGAGCGCGACGCCGATCCCGAGGACGACCAGGAGGACGAGGAACACGGCGTAGGGGACGACCAGCGGCTCGCGCACCGTCACGGCGAACACCCCGCCGACGAGCGGGCCGAGCGCCAGCCCGCCCATGTTGACGAGGGTGGACACGGCGCGGGAGGTGCCCGGCCCCTCCTCCGGACGGGCGACGGCGCGCAGCTCCGAGAGGTGGGCGGTGGCCGTCGCGGTGAGCGCGCCGACGCCGAGCCCGGTGAGCAGGCGGGCGAGGACCAGCCCGGGCACGTCCGGCCAGAGCAGGAACACCGCGGCCGCCAGGACCTCGACGAGGATCGAGGCGAGCAGGATCCGGCGGCGGCCGAGCCAGTCGCTGACGTGTCCGGCGAGGAAGAGGCTCGCCACGACTCCGACCGCGTACGCGGCGAAGACCACGGTGACGACGAAGGCCGGGAAGCCGTCGCGCTGCTGGTAGATCGCGTAGAGCGGCGTCGGCACGGTGGAGAACGCCATCACCGCGAGGAAGGCGGCGGCGATCACCCAGAAGCCGTGCCGGTGCGGGAGCTCGCGGCGGTGGACGGAGGGGAGGGAGCGCTCGGTGGTGGTCACGGTGTCCACAGTGCTCCGACCCGTCATCCGTGTCCAACGGAGGATCTCGGATGGATTGATCGCTCTGGTCGGATAATGGACGCATGGACGACCGCCAGCTCGCCGCCTTCGTCGCCGTCGCCGAGGAGCTCAGCTTCACCCGGGCGGCCGCGCGCCTGTTCGTCGTGCAGTCGACTCTCTCGGCGAGCATCCGCTCGCTCGAGCAGGAGCTCGGCTCGCCGCTGTTCGCCCGCTCGACACGGCGGGTGGCGCTCACCGCGGTCGGCGAGGCGCTCCTGCCCTCCGCCCGGTCGGCGATCGACAGTCTCGACCGGATGCGCTCGCTCGCGGCCGACGACGCGGCGGGGCTCCGCGGGCGGGTGCGGGTGGGCACCTTCTCCGCCCTCGACCTCGTCGACCTGCCCGGGGCGCTCGGAGTCTTCCGCGCCCGGCACCCGCTGGTGGACCTGCTCCTGCGCACCTCGACCACCGGCTCGACCGGTCTTGCGGAGGACCTGCGCCGCGGCCTGCTCGACGCCGCCCTGCTGGCACTGCCTGCGGCGCAGCTGCGGGGCCTGGCGGTGACACGGCTGGTGCGCAGCGACTACGTCCTGCTGGTGGAGAGCGCGCACCCGCTCGCCGCGGCGGGACCGCCCTCGCCGCAGGACCTCGACGGGCTCGCCTTCGTGGACACGCCCGCCGGCTTCGGCAACAGGGTCGCCGTCGACCTCGCCTTCCGCGAGGCCGGGGCGTCGCGCCGGGTGGCCACCGAGGTCGCCGATCTGCCGGGGATCCCCCGCTTCGTGCAGGCGGGGCTGGGTCCGGCGATCGTGCCCCGCGCGGGCGTCGAGCCGCTGGAGGGCGTCACGGCCCTCGCGCTCGACTGGCCGGGGCTCGTCTGGGAGCTCTCGGTCTGCACGGCGCCGCGTCCCTCCGCCGCGGTGCAGGCGCTCACGGCCGTGCTGGCGGAGCGCTCGGCCTAGGCCTCAGCCCTCGCGCAGGGAGCCGCGGACGATCGAGTCGCCGGAGTGCTCCGGGTCGTCGTCGAACGGCTCCTGGGAGACGTCCACGAGCGAGTACTCGTCGAGGTCGACGTCCTCGGGGACGGCGAAGACGCCGTCGGTCCCGTCGAGCACGCCGAGGCCGACCAGCCCGGAGGCGTCGGCGGCGAGGAGCCAGACCTCCCGGTACGAGTCGTCCGCGCCCTGCGCGTCGAGGTGCACGTGCAGGCGGCGGGCGCCGTCGGCGTCCTCCAGCTCGGCGGTCCCGCTCGCGCCCTGCCAGTCGGGGAACGCGGCGAGATCGGCGCGCGCCACCACCGCGGCGGTGTCGTCGCTCCGCGAGGCCTGCCACCAGGCTCCGCCCGCGACCCCGACGACGAGCGCGCCGAGAGCGGCCAGCACGGCGCTCAGAGCGCGGGGTCGGCGGCGGCGGGTGGGACGGTGCCGTCCCGGGGGAAGGGCGAGCGGGGGCGGCACGGCGGCGGCCGACGCGGGCAGGGCGCCGGGCCCGAGGTCGCCGAGAGCGAGCTCCTCGCGGATGCGGTCCCAGACCATCGCGGGCGGCGCTTCCAGCTCGACGGCGCGGCTCGCTCGACCCAGGCCCGCCGCGTGGCCGAGCTCGACCAGCTGCCGGGCGCAGTCGGGGCAGTCGCGCAGGTGGGCCTGCTCGGCGTCGCTCGAGTGCTCGCCGAGGGCGAGCAGGGCGAGCTCGTCGGGATCGAGGTGGGTCATGTGCTGCTCACCTCCAGGCGGGAGCGGAGCCGGTCGAGGCTGCGGCGGATGTGGCTCTTGACGGTACCGAGCGGCAGGCCTGTGCGCTCGGCGATCTCGGTGTGGGTGAGGTCCTCGTAGAAGGCGAGGCCGATGACGCGGCGGGGAACGGGGTCCAGGCGGGAGAGCTCGTCGGCGATCAGGATCCGCGCCTCGAGGTCGACCGGCGCCTCCCCCTCCTCGACCGGCGTCACGGCGACGAGGGCCTCGGTGAGACGCCGCTCGCGCGCCCGTGCCTCGTGCGCATCGGCGATCCTCCTCCGGGAGATGCCGACCAGCCAGGCGCCGAGCGCGGCCCGACCGGGGTCGAAGCCCGAGCGGGACGTCCAGGCGGAGACGAACACCCGCTGCACGACGTCCTCGGCGTCGCCCCGATCGCCGAGCGAGCGCAGTGCCAGCGTGAACACGAGCGGTGACCAGCGCGAGTACGCCTCGGCGAGCGCCGCCTCCTCCCCCGCGGCGAAGCGCAGGCCGAGCCGGGCCACGAGGGCGCTGTCGGCCTCGGCGCCGTCGGCGGGCTCGCTGGTCTCGATCAGGGGGTCCCTCCAGGGCTGCGGGGAGCGCCGGCGCCCGGGGGCGTGCGGCGCTGCGAGGCTCATCGTACGTCGGTGAGGCTCGGGCGGGCGGGTCAGCCGACCGGGACGGCCGTGACCACCACGTTGCTGAGGTAGTGGCGGGTGTCGTAGTCGAAGTCGCCGCCGCAGGTGATGAGCACCAGGCGGGGCGGTCCGTCGGCGGCGAACACGGCGGAGAGGTCGACCGTGGTCTTCTCGGTGGTCTCGACGGTCGAGACGGTGTACGTGCGCTCCGCGCCGTCCTCGCCGGTCAGGGTGACGGTCTGGCCAGGGACCGCCTTCTTCAGCTCGACGAACGGACCGAGGCCGTAGGCGAGCGAGTCGACGTGCGCGGCGATCACGACGGTGCCCTCCGGCTCGTCGAGGCCGGCGCCGAAGCGGTACCAGCCCGCGACCTGCGTGTCGGGCACGAGCTCCATCGTGCCGTCCTCAGCGACTCCGACCGGCTCCACCGCCATGTCGACGGGGAGCCCGTCGACGACGAGCCGCTCGGGGGCGAGGACCGCGGGGGCGGGGGTCGCGCCGAGCCGGGCGTCCGCCACCGGGACGGACGGAACGGCGACGGGCGACGACGCGGGCGGAACGGGAGCGACCGTGGCCGGCACCGGCTGCTGGGGCGCCGAGGAGACGACGGCGGGAGCGGGCTCCACCCGGGACTCCTGCGCCGCGCATCCGGCGAGACCGGCACCGGCCACGATCAGCCCGACCACGGCGAGGACGCGCAGAGGGAAGGGGCTCCGGCTCATGGCGTCCTCCTGGGTCGTGGTCGGGGGGTGCCGGGACGGCCGCGCTCCAGCACGGCCGACCCGGCGGTCGGTTCCTCGGGTCAGCGACGCGAGGCGGCGGTGCGGCGGCCGATCAGCACGGCGCCGGCGGCGGCGAGGGCGGCGAGCAGTGCTCCGCCCCACCAGCCCGCGGCGGCGTCAGGACGGTTGTCCGCGGCGAGGCCGGCCTCACCGGCGGGGACGCCCGACGGCGAGGAGTGCAGTCCGTCGATGGTCTGCGTCGCGAGGGCGAGGTTGCCCTTCTCCAGGCTGCCCCACGCGTAGACGATCGTGTTGACGCCCTCCTGGACCTGCACGTCGGCCGGGCCGATGACCGGCGCGGTCGTGCCGGTCGCGGCGACCACGGTGGAGATCGTGGCGGGCGCGAGGTTCAGCACGCCCTCGTTCGGGTTGGTCACGTTCGTCAGGACGGGCGACCCTCCGGCGAGGATGTCGACGGCCGGAGCGGCGGCGATGTGGCGGACCGTGAGCCGGCCCTCCCCCGCGGCGGTCTTCGAGATGTCGTTGGTGAAGAGGGTGGCGGTGGGGGTGTTGTCCGGCTTCAGGTGCGCGGCGACGGTGTAGCTCTTGCCTGCCTCCAGGCTGATGTCGATCGGGCCGATCACGGGGGCGCCGGCGTCCGCGGCGGTGGAGGCCGTGATGGCGACCGTGTAGGTGCCGGTGGGCAGGTCGAGCGGGCCGGCGAGCGAGCCGGGAGTGAAGTCGTCGAGCGTGAGCTTCCCGTCGACGTAGACGTCGACCGGGGTGTCGGGGACGGCGTGCAGGACCGAGAGGTCGGCCGAGTCGGCGTCGGCGGCGGTGGCGGGCGTGGCGGCGATGCCGACGACGGCCAGGGTTCCGATGCAGGCACCGGCGAGCAGGCTGCGGGAGAAGCGGGAGGTGGTCACGGTGTTCCTCTTTCACGATGGGACCCGCGAGGGGTCGGGGGGTGGTCGAGAAGGGCCTTCACCACTACTTCCGGCCGAGACGCCTCCTCGGATGCACCCGATCTGAGATTCCTCGAGAGATTTCCCGCCCGGCGCTTCGCGAGCCCCTCGCGGCGCTGGCCCGAGCGCCCGCTCCGGGCTAGCCTCCGACCAGGAGGTGCGGAGGATGGGCAGGCGCGGCGTGGTCCTCCTCCTCGCCGCCGCGGCGCTCACCACGGCGGCGGTCGCGGGCGTGCAGGGCTCCCTCACCCCTCGGGCGCCGGTCGCCGACCAGGCCGCCGCCGCCTCCGACGCCCCCGCCCAGTGCGACGACGCCCGGGAGCTGCTGGCCGCCTCGTCCGCCTTCGAGGGCGGAGCGGGCGTGCCGGCGGGCCACCTCGTGGCCTGCCTCGACGAGGACCACCGGCGCCTCACGATCCACAACCGCACCCCCGTCGTCTGGAGTCTCGGCGATTCCTCCGTGCGTGGCGTCGCGAGCGGGACGGACGGAGTGACGGGGCTGCTGAGCCTGCACGCGTCGCAGTCCTCCTCCGGACTGCTGCTCGCTCCGGGATCGGCGGCCTCGGTCTCGGCCGGCGACGGGAGGATCCGTCCGCGGCCCGACGAGCCCTCGACCCGGCTGCAGCTCGCGCTCACCGCGGTGGTCGCGGCTCAGGATCAGGCGATCGGCCCCTCCGCCGGTCCCGACAGCATCATCCGCGGCGCCGCGCTCACCTGCGCCGTCGTGGTCGCGGAGTCCGACACCGGCTGGCGGGTCACCTCGGCGCAGGCTCTCGCCGCGGCGGCCGAGGATCCGGTGTGCGCCCGCGACTGGTCCCGCGCCCAGCGCAGCGCGGCGGCGTGGCGGATCGCCCTGCCCGGGCTCGTCGACGCCGTCGAGGCTCCCGGCCGCCCCGAGGAGGACTCGGCGCTCCAGCGGGCCGCGGCCGACTGGTTCTCGGCCTCGAGCGGCTTCTCGTGGGGCGGAGTCGACCGCCCCGCTCCCCTGCCCTGACCTGCACCGCCGGCCTCGTCCGCGCCGGGAACGCGGAACGGGCCGCCCTCCGCGAGGAGGACGGCCCGTTCGGCAAGAAGTTCGCGGTGTCATCGAGACCGCGCCCTGCTCCGGGAGGAGCTAGCGGCGCAGACCGAGACGCTCGATCAGCGAGCGGTAGCGGTTGATGTCCACATCCGACAGGTAGCCGAGGAGTCGACGACGCTGACCCACGAGCAGCAGCAGACCACGACGCGAGTGGTGGTCGTGCTTGTGCTCCTTGAGGTGCTCGGTGAGGTCCTTGATCCGCTTGGTCATGACCGCCACCTGGACCTCGGGGGATCCGGTGTCACCGGGGTGGGTCGCGTACTCTTCGATGATCGCCTTCTTGACATCTGCTTCGAGTGCCATATATGGGATCCCCTCTCTCTCGTTGCGCGGTGCCCGGCGCCTGGTGCGTGGGCTCTCTTGATCCGCGGCCGTCGAACGGCAACCGGACGACTCTACCAGAGGGAGGGCCGGATCAGGAGCCGGTGGCCCGGTTCCAGAGCACGACGAGCCACGGCGAGACCAGCAGCTGCCAGTAGACGAGCACGAGGACGTTGACGACCACGCCGATCCAGCCGGCGATCGGCGGTCGCTTCTCGCGGCGCCGGGCCCGGAGGGTGGAGACGGCGAGCAGGATCCCGGCGAGCAGGACCGCGTGCACGAGCGCGGTGTAGAGCACGCCGACCAGCAGGTCGCTGACGGCCTGGTCGCCCGGGTAGGCGCCGAGCGAGATCAGGGCGTACCAGACGAAGAACGACAGCGGGACGGCGAGGACGGCCAGGAGGACCGAGGCGATCCCTGCTCCGTAGCGGTGGAGGAGTCCGCGCGCGCCCGAGGCGGTGGCGCCGGTCCGCGGGGCTCCGGCGCGGACGCCGCCGGTGGAGCTGCGCCGACCACCCGTGGCGGCCGCGGCGCGACGCGCACCCGCCTCGGCGGCGGTGCGGATCGAGCGTCGCGAGGGGGCGGCTCCGGCTGCTCGCGGGACAGGAGGACCCTGACGCCCGGGCGCGCCGTCGGATGACGTGCTCATGCCTCTCACCCTAGGGGATGGCCCCCGAGCCCCGGATCGGCGCGACACGGCCCGTCGGGGCGGCGGAGTCAGCAGAATGGAGCGAGTGAGCCAGACCCCCCGCGCCCCCCGGCGCAGCCACGTCCTCGACGCCTCCCCCCTCCGCGAATCCCCCGCCTTCGCGCGGCTCTGGGCCGGCAACGTGATCTCGGGCATCGGCGGCCAGATGACGATCGTCGCGGTCGGCCTGCACATTTACGAGCTCACCGGCTCGACCCTCGCGGTCGCCCTGGTCGGCGTGGTGGCGCTGGTCCCGACCGTGATCGCCGGCCTCTACGGCGGAATGCTCGCCGACGCGTTCGACCGCCGCCTGGTGCTCCTGCTCGCCGCGATCGTGGCCTGGGGCTCGACTGCGGGGATCGCGGCCCTCGCCTGGCTCGGCGCCGAGACTCCGCTGTCCCTCTACGCGCTCACCGCCGTGAACGCGGTGGCGACGACGGTGATCGTGACCACCCGGATGACGCTGGCGCCGCGGCTGCTCCGCACCGAGCTGGTCCCCGCCGCCGCCGCGCTGGGCGGCATCGCGAGCGGTGTCGAGGTGACCGTCGGGCCCGCCCTCGCCGGGGTGCTGGTCGCCTCCTCCGGCTTCGCGATCACGTACACGATCGACGTCGTGCTGTTCCTCGCCGCGTTCCTCGGCATCGCGGGGCTGCCGGCGCTCGTGCCCGAGGGCGAGCGGCAGCGGCCGGGGCTGGAGTCCCTCCGCTACGGACTGGGCTTCCTGAAGGGCGCTCCGAACATCCGGATGTCCTTCCTGGTCGACATCGTGGCCATGACCTTCGGCCAGCCGCGCGTGGTCTTCCCGGCGGCCGCCGCCGTGCTGCTCGGCGGCGGCGCGGTGACGGTGGGCGCGCTCACCGCCGCCTTCGCGATCGGAGCGCTGCTCAGCGGCGTCTTCTCCGGCCGGCTCACCGGGGTCCGCCGGCAGGGCCTCGCGATCGGCCGCTCGATCCAGGTGTACGGAGCGTTCGTCGTCGCGTTCGGCGCGGTCCTGCTCGGCGCCGCGCTCGTGAAGCACGACGCGTCGGCGCCGAACACTGTGCTCATCGCCCTCGCGGCGGTCGCCCTGGCGGGCGCGGGCGCCTCCGACAACATCAGCTCGATCTTCCGGCAGACGATGCTGCAGACCGCGGTCCCGGACAACATGAGGGGCCGGCTCCAGGGCGTGTTCATCGTCGTGGTGACGGGCGGCCCGCGGGTCGGCGACCTCTACACGGGGCTGCTCGCCTCGCTCGCGCTGCTCTGGCTGCCGCCGCTCGCGGGCGGGCTCGCGATCACCGCGATCCTCGCCGCGGTGCTGCGCCTGCGACCGGGCTTCCGCGCGTACGACGCGCTGCACCCGACGGCCTGAGCCCGGGGGCGTCTCCTCCGGGGCGGACGGGTCGGCGCGCCCGCCCGCTCGGCACCGGCCGGCGGACGGGCGCGCGGGGGATCAGTCGCCGGAGGCCGCGTCGGCGCCGCCGCCGTCGGTCAGGCGGTCGTCCGAGACCAGTCCGCTGTCGTCGTCGCGGCCCTCGACCCGCACCGGACGGTAGACGTGGAAGCCGTCGTCGTCGGGCTCGAGCTCCCAGACCACCTCGACCTCCTCGCCGTCGATGTCGGCCAGACGGGTGAAGGAGCGCTGCGGGGAGCCGTCGATCATCTCGAGGCGGATGCTCTCCTGCTCCGCTCCGCTGTCGAGGATGGCGGTGTACGTCGATTCGGTGTCCATGCCTCGACGCTAGACACGCGCGGGGAGGCGTCGCCACCCCTTGCGGCGGCGCCCGGTCCGCGTAGCGTCGGCACCATGACCGACACTGACATCACTCCCGCCGACTCCGACGACCGCGAGCAGATCACCGAGATGGTGAAGAGCGCCGGGATCGGGCTCCTCACCACCGTCAACGCCACCGGGCAGCTCGTCAGCCGTCCGCTCAAGGCCCAGGACATCGACTTCGACGGCGAGCTGTGGTTCTTCACGCAGGACCCGTCGCCCAAGGTCGACGACATCCGCGCGAACCCGAGCGTCAACGTCGCGTTCGAGTCGAAGAAGGGCTACCTGTCGGTGGCCGGCTCGGCGACCGTCGTGCACGACCCTGCGAAGGTGGACGAGCTGTGGTCCCCGGCCGTCGCCGGCTGGTTCCCCGACGGCAGGGACGACCCGACCGTCGCGCTGATCCGCGTCGAGGCCGAGACCGTCGAGTTGTGGGCGACCGACGAGCCCCGTCCGGTCGTGCTGTTCAAGGTCCTGAAGGCCGCCGTCACCGGCGGGCAGCCCGACATCGGCGAGAACCGCACCGTCTCCTTCGAGTGACCCCTCCCTCCCCGCGGGACGCGCCGGGGCGGACGCGTGCGGCGCGTCCGCCCCGGGACGGCGCCTCGCGGGGAGGTGCGTCAGGCGCCGCCGAAGCGCTCGGTGCGGACCCGCTCGGGCGAGTGGCCCTGCTCGACCAGGGCGGTGGCGACGGCCTCGACGAACGAGGTCGGGCCGCACACGTAGACGGTCGGCTCGAGCGCGGCCGGCAGTGCCGCCTCGACGAGCAGCTCCGGAGTGACGCGGCCGGCCGGACGCGCCGCTCCCGCCGGTGCCACTCGGGTGAAGACGTGGTCCACCGCGACTCCGCCCGTCGCGGCAGGCCGCTCGGCGAGCGCCGCCAGCTCCTCGCGGTAGTAGGCGAAGACGGGCGAGCGGACCGAGTAGAGCAGCTGCATCCGCGCCGTGCTCCCGGACCGGGCGTGCTCGCTCGCCATCGCCATCAGCGGCACCACGCCGCTCCCGCCCGCGATCAGCTGCACCGGCTCCGCCTGCTCGGGACGCCAGACGAACCAGCCGCCGATCGGGCCGCGGATCTCGAGCCGGTCGCCCGCCTCGAGGCCTTCGACCAGGTACGGGGAGACCTCGCCGTCGTCCAGCCGCTCGACCGCGAGCTCGACCCGCTCCCCGTCGGCCGGCGCGCCGATCGAGTAGGAGCGGCTCGCCTGGTAGCCGTCGGGCGCGGTGAGCCGCACGTCGAGGTGCTGCCCCGCCAGATGGCCCGGCCACCCGGGCACGCGGAGCACCAGAAGGCGCGACGTGGGAGTGAGCGGCGCGACCGATTCGGCCACCGCCTCCGTCCACATCACCAGTAGCGCTCCTCTTTCCAGGGGTCTCCGTGCATGTGGTAGCCGTTCTGCTCCCAGAAGCCGGGCTCGTCGCCGGGCATCAGGCGGAGCGTCCGCACCCACTTCGCGCTCTTCCAGAAGTAGAGGTGCGGCACCAGGAGCCGTGCGGGGCCGCCGTGCTCGGCTGCGAGGGGCTTCCCCTCGAACTCGGTGACGACCCAGGCCTTCCCGCCGCGGATCTCGGCGAGCGGGAGGTTCGTCGTGTAGCCGCCGAAGCTCTGCGCCATGACGAAGCCGGCGTCCGTCTCCAGGCCCTCCAGCAGCGTGTCGACCGAGACGCCGCGCCAGCTGGTGCCGAGCTTCGACCACCGGGTCACGCAGTGGATGTCGGTGTGCACGTCCTCGTGCGGGAGTGCGTCGAACTCCTCCCGGTTCCAGCGGCGGACGCCCGCAGGGCCGCCGTCGATGGAGAAGGCCCACTCGTGGATGTTCGGGGTGGGCCCGATCGAGAGGACGGGGAACCCGTTCTCGAGGTGCTGGCCCGGCGGGAGGTCCGGGTCCGCCTCCCTCTTGCCGAAGAAGCCCCGCGTGATGATGCCCATGTCCGCCCTCGTCGTCCTCGGGGCCTGGCCCCGGATCGCTGGAAACCGCTCGTCGCGCTCACGCTACCGCTCGGCGCTACCGCATGCGGGCCCGCCGGGCGAGCCCGGGACCGTGTCGGACGTCGGTGCCAGGATCGGGGCATGAGACGAACCGTCGTGCCGCCGTACCTCCTCGTCCGCATCGCCCGCCTCGACGATCCGGCCTTCGCCCGGGCCGCGCGGGCCGCGAGCCGCTCGCTCGAGCAGGACGTGCCGTTCCGGCGCGTCCGCCCCGGCGAGCCCTCGCCCGACCGCGGGGTGCCGACCGCCGCCGCGACGCCCTCTCCGCGCACCCGCGTGCAGTCGCTCCAGCGCACCATCGCGGACGCGCGGACGGAGGAGACCCTGCCCGGCACGGTCGTCCGCCGCGAGGGCGAGGCGGCCACGGGTGACGCGGCCGTCGACGAGGCGTACGACGGCCTCGGCGCGATGTCGGCCTTCCTGCAGGGGGCGTACGGCCGCGACTCCATCGACGACGCCTGGCTCCCGCTCGACGCGACCGTGCACTTCGGCGACGACTACGACAACGCCTTCTGGGACGGCTCGCGGATGGTCTTCGGCGACGGGGACGGCCAGGTGTTCCGCCGTTTCACCGTCTCGCAGAGCGTGATCGGCCACGAGCTCGCCCACGGCATCACCGAGTACACGGCGAACCTCGTCTACCGCGGCCAGTCCGGAGCGCTCAACGAGTCGGTCTCGGACGTGTTCGGAGCTCTGCTGGAGCAGTACGGCGCCGACCAGAGCGCCGACGAGGCGAGCTGGCTGATCGGCGAGGGGCTCTTCACCGACGAGGTGCAGGGCACGGCCCTGCGGTCGATGATCGCTCCCGGCACCGCGTACGACGACGACGTCCTCGGCTCCGACCCGCAGCCGGGCTCGATGGCCGACTACGTCGAGACCGACGACGACAACGGCGGAGTGCACATCAACTCGGGGATCCCCAACCGCGCGTTCGCCGTGGCGGCGACGACCCTCGGCGGGAAGGCGTGGGAGCGAGCAGGGCAGGTCTGGTACGACGTGCTGACCGGGGGTGTCCTCACCGCGACGGCCGACTTCGAGGCGTTCGCAGCGCTCACCGTGCAGGCCGCCGCCGAGCGCTACGGATCCGGCTCCGAGGTCGAGGCCGCCGTGCGCACCGGCTGGACGACGGTCGGCGTGACGCTGTCAGCCTGAGCCGGTCCGCTCGCGGGCGGAGGCGGGTAGCATCGCGCGCATGGACGTCATCGTGTCGCGCAGCGGCGGCTTCGCCGGCCTCCGCCGGGTGTGGCGGGTCGACGTCGAGCAGCAGCCCGACGAGCGCGCCTGGCGCGACCTGCTCGGCTCGCTCCCCTGGGACAGCGCCGACGGCGAGTCCCCCGGCCGGGCCGACCGCTTCGTCTACGAGATCCGCGTGCAGACGCACCGCGTCCGCCTCGGCGAGACCGAGCTCGACGGAGCCTGGCGCGAGCTGGTCGAGCGCGTGAAGAAGGCGCAGCCCCGCTAGGAGCTGCGCCTTCGTCGTGTGCCCGGAGCTACTTGGTGCCGAGCAGGTCGATCACGAAGATCAGGGTCTTGCCGGAGAGCGGGTGCCCTCCGCCGGCCGGGCCGTACGCCAGCGCGGGCGGGCAGATCAGCTTGCGCCGGCCGCCGACCTTCATCCCCGGGATGCCCTGCTGCCAGGCGCGGATGAGGTTGTTGAGGGGAAAGTTGATCGACTGGTCGCGGCTCCAGGAGGAGTCGAACTCCGCGCCGGTGTCGTACTCGACGCCGAGGTAGTGGACCTCGACGGTCGAGCCGGGCTGCGCCTCGGCGCCGTCGCCGACGACGATGTCCTCGACGACGAGGGTGTCGGGGGCCGGGCCCTCAGGGGCGTCGACCTCGGGCTTGGTCAGGTTCTCGCTGCTCATGCCTCGATCCTACGGCGCTCGGGAGCGGAGTCTGGGAGCGGGCTGCGAGCGCTCACTCGACCAGGGTGAGTCGCTGCGTCGGCCGGGTCATCGCGACGTAGAGCGACGCGGCGCCACGCTCGCCCGTCTGAGCGATGAGACGCGGGCGGGCGATGATCACGGAGTCGAACTCGAGCCCCTTGGCGTCGTTCGTCGAGAGCACGGCGATCGCGCGGTCGAGCCCGGTCGCTCCGCGGCCCACCTCCCGGCCGAACCGCTCCTCGAGGCGCTCGGCGATCGCGGCGAGGTCGTGGTCGGGCGCGATGACCGCGAGGGTGCCCTCCGCCTCGATGTCCCGGTCCTCGACCACAGCCGCCAGTACGCGCTCCGAGAGGCCCGCGTCGCCGCGGTCGCGGATCGTCCGCACCGGCCACTCGGTGGAGCGCACGGCCTCCCCCGGCGTGATCTCCAGCCCGTTCTCGCGCGCCGTCCGCTCGGCGAAGGCGACGATCTGCGCGGGCGTGCGGTAGTTGACCGTCAGCTCCTCCAAGCGCCACGGCGCCGCCTCCACTCCCCGGCCCTGGCGGCCGAAGGTGTCGCGGAGCGCGGCGTCCCAGCTCGACGCGGCGGAGGCGCCGGACGCCTGCGCGACGTCGCCCACGATCGTGAACGAGCGCATCGGGCAGCGGCGCAGCAGCACCCGCCACTGCATCGGCGAGAGCTCCTGCGCCTCGTCGACCACGACGTGCCCGTAGGTCCAGGTGCGGTCGGCCGCGGCTCGCTCGGCGGTGGTGCCGAGCACCGAGCGCTCGGCGAAGCCGGCCGCGAGATTCTTGGCGTTGACGAGGCCGTCGACTCCCATGTTGCGGATGGCGGCCTCCGCGTTCTCGATGTCGCGCTTGCGCTGCTCCTTCTCGGCCTTCTTCGAGGCGTCGGCCTGGTCGTCGTAGGCGCCGAGCAGCTCCGCGGCCTCGTCGAGCAGCGGCACGTCGGAGACCGTGAACGGAGCGTCGCGGTCGCGGCGGAGGAGGGCGCGCTGCGCGGCGGTCCAGCGCGGCGTGAGCGTCGCGAACCAGTTGGGACGGGCGTAGAGGTCCTGCAGCAGCTTCTCGGGGGTCAGCGGGATCCAGGCGGTGTTGAGCGCGACGCGCACGTCGTGGGCGGTCCGCACGTCCTCGCGCAGCACCGCCTCGTCGGCCTCGTCGACCGTGCTGCCGTGGCTCCGCAGCTGATCGGCGAGCTGACGCGTGAGCTGGGAGAGCAGCGTCTTGACGAAGGAGACGCGCGCCTCGTTGTGCGGCTTGCGGCTATCGCGCGCCCGGGTGATCGCTCGCTCCACGTCCTGCGGCTCCAGACGGAGCTTCTCGCCGTTGACGTCGAGCACCTGGGTCTCGGCCGGGACGATCTGGCGGGAGCGGACCGCGCGCTTGAGCAGCTCCGCCATCCGCGCCGAGCCCTTCACGCGGGCGACCGCGGGCACGTCCTCCTCGACGAGGTCGAGGCCCGGGTAGAGCTGGCCGAGCGTCGAGAGGACGACGCCCGTCTCGCCGAGCGAGGGCAGCACCGCCTCGATGTAGCGGAGGAAGGAGCGCGAGGGGCCGACCACGAGCACGCCGGAGGAGGCGATGCGGTCGCGGTACGAGTAGAGGAGGTAGGCGGCCCGGTGCAGGGCGACCGCGGTCTTGCCGGTGCCCGGCCCGCCCTGCACGACGAGCACGCCGCGCAGCTCGGACCGGATGATGCGGTCCTGCTCGCTCTGGATGGTCGCGACGATGTCGTGCATCCGGCCGGTGCGCTGCGCGCCGAGGGCCGCCATGAGCGCGCCCTCGCCCTGCAGCACGGTGCCCTCGCGCAGCAGCTCCTCGTCGAAGACCTCGTCCTCGAAGCGGAGGACCTCGCGGCCCCGAGTGGTGAGGTGGCGCCGGGCGCGGGTCCCCATCGGCCGGGCGGCCGTGGCCTGGTAGAACGCGGCCGACTGCGGGGCGCGCCAGTCGAGCAGCAGCGTGTCCTGCTCCTCGTCGCGCAGGCCGATCCTGCCGATGTAGCGGTGCTCGGAGTCGGCGTCCGCGAGCGTGAGCCGGCCGAAGGCGAGCCGGTCGTCGGCGCCGGTGAGCGAGCGGATGCGGTCCTCGTAGAGGCGCGCGTACGCGTCGCGCTCGGAGCGGCTCTGGTGGTTGCCGCCGACGCTCTCGATGCGGACGGTGTCCAGAGCCTCGCGGGCCTGGTCGATCAGCTCGTCGAGGCGGGCGTAGAGCGCCGCCACGTAGTCGCGCTCCCGAGAGAGCTCGGTGGCCTGCACAGTGCTGCCGTCCGTCATCGTCCGCCTTCCGAGGGTCCGCCGCCGCGGGCCGGGAGGCGCGGGATGCGCTCCGGGGGCCGCGGGAAAACAGGCGGTCCAGTCTACCGAGCGATCCGGAGAGGGCCGTGCCGTCAGCGGGATCCGGATGCCTCTTGCGCTCGGCGCCGCGGAGGAGCATCCTCTCTCCCACGAAGAGCTCGACGCCCCGTCCGAGCAGCCGGCCCTGCCGCTGCCGCAGGGCGTCGAGCTCTTTCTCCCGGGTGCCCGGCCGCCGTCCGATCATCGACCGGGAAGAGAACCGGAAGGCCCCGCGTTGCACGCCCCATGGCCACTCCGAGCAGCAGCGTCACCGCCCCCTCCCGCGCCTCGATCGACCTCACGGAGTCGGCGCGCGCCGGCTGGGAGTCGTGGCTCGCCCGACGCGTCGAGCGCGTCACCGGACCGCGGGGCGATCTCGCCCTCGTCGAGACCCGCTGGCTCGAGTCCGGCGAGAGCGTCGACGACGAGCAGGCGCTGGCCGGCTACGGCCCCTCCGCGACCCTGACGCGGATGCGTCGCGAGAACCTCGACACCGGCGAGCCCGAGTACGGCTACCGCGTCTGGGACGCGGCCTCCGACGGCATCCGCTCCTTCGACGCCATCGAGACCTTCCCCTTCGACGCCGCGTGGGTGCTCGAGGCCTGGTTCGAGCCGGTCGCCGAGGACCGCACCGTCCCGTTCGAGCACCTGCGCGACAACGGCGCCACCCGCGAGCTGGTCGTGCCCGGCGACATCACCTTCTCGCTCGTGGACGACGGCCGAGCCCGCGAGTACACCGTCGCCGCGTTCGACGACGGCGGCACGCTGCTCGTCCCGTTCGGCGACCCGACCAACCGCAGCGCCGACCCGGAGCTCGCGAGCTACCCCGTCGGCCGCTTCCTCGTCGTGCAGCGGATCGGCGGCGCGGCCGACGCGGGCACTCCCGGCCCGGTGCTCCTGGACTTCAACCGGGCCTACATCCCGCCGTGCGGCTTCTCGCCCCACTACAACTGCCCGCTGCCGCCCGTGCAGAACCGGCTCGGCGTGCCCGTGACGGCCGGCGAGCGCCGCGTGCGCAGCGCCTCCGCCTAGCCCGCCCCTCGCGGAGCGGGGGCGGCCCCGGCTCAGCGGGTGAGGACCGCCCGGCGGGCGACGAGCTCGTCGAGGAGGACGCGCTCGTCGACCGCACCGGTGCGGCCGCCGCGGCCGAGCAGGAGGTGCTGCCGGTGGTGCGCGAGACGCGTCGCCGAGCGGAGGAAGTCCCGCATCGCGCGCGGCCGGTCCCCTCCTGCGCTCCGGGCCCAGCGGGCGGCGGTGCGGCGCCCCTCCGCGGTGCCGATCATCCGCACCTCGGCCGGCGAGAGCCACCCGGCGACGGCGTAGTCGTCGAGCCGCTGGAGCGTCACGCGCCGCTCCTGCCGGCGCAGCAGGACCACGACGACCACGGCGACCGCGAACAGCGGCACCTGGACCACGCCGTAGAAGCCGAACCAGTCGGACACCAGGAACGACGAGCCGTTCCAGAGCGCGTGCAGGACTGCGGCGAGCGCCAGCCCGAGCAGGGCGATGGGCAGCCGCGCGACGGCAGGCCGGTTCGAGGCGAAGCCGAGGGCCGCGCCCGTGCAGGCGGTGAAGAGCACGTGCGCGAACGGCGAGAGCACGCCGCGGAGGAAGAAGGTCACCGCGAGCGAGCCGAGACCGCCCTCCACCAGCGCGCTGCCGAAGTAGAGGATGTTCTCGACGAAGGCGAACCCGGAGGCGACGACGGCCGCGTAGACGATGCCGTCGACGGGTCCGTCGAAGGTCCGGCGCCAGATCAGCAGGACGAGGAGGACCCCGATCCCCTTGGCCGTCTCCTCGACCAGCGGCGCCTGGATCACGGCGCCGACGAAGTCGGATCCGCTCGGCTGCTGCCCGGAGGCGTAGACGGCGATCTGCACGCCGAGGTCGACCAGGAGCGCGATCGCGACGGACCCGGCCGCGCCCCAGAGGAAGGCGAACCACAGGCCCAGCGCGGGCTCCGGCTCCCAGCGGTCGACCCAGCGGACGCCCAGCAGCACCACGGTGAGCGGCACGAGCGCGATGACCGCGCAGATCCCCGCGGCGCTGACGCCGAGTCCGAGCACGACGTAGGCGAGCACGAGCAGCAGCAGGATCCCGAGGAGCGCCACGCCGATCGAGCCGAGCACGGTCGGCACGACGGAGGGGCGGGCGGTGGCGGGCGGTGCGGGCGGCGGATAGGCGCTCATGGGGCCGACAGTAGGGCACCGGCGGGGTGTGCCGGCGGCGGTTGACAGGCGACAGGGCGCACGTGAGCGGGGACAGCTCTGCACAACGTCGGCTGAGAGGGGGTGGCCTGCCGTGTGGGGGCAGGGACTCCGCTCGCGGCCGACGTCGTGCAGCGACCCTCAGCGGCGACGCCGATGTCCGATTCCCGCTCCTGCTGGACGTCGCCGCGTGCGAGGCTCGAGGCGTGCCCGACTCCGATCCGCTCTTCGAGGAGCGCTACCGCGCCGTCGCCTCCCGCGATTCCCGGTTCGACGGGCGGTTCCTGACCGGCGTGCACTCCACGGGCGTCTACTGCCGTCCGAGCTGCCCCGCCATCACTCCGCGGCGCGCGAACGTGCGCTTCTACCCGACGGCCGCCGCCGCGCACGAGGCGGGGCTGCGCGCCTGCAAGCGCTGCCTGCCGGACGCCGTGCCCGGCTCCCCCGAGTGGAACCTGCGCGACGACACGGCGGCGCGCGCCATGCGGCTGATCGCGGACGGAGTCGTCGACCGCGAGGGGGTCGAGGGACTGGCTGCCCGGCTCGGCTACGGCGCGCGCCACCTCGGCCGCATCCTGCGCGAGGAGCTGGGAGCCCCTCCGCTGGCCCTCGCGCGCGCTCAGCGCGCCCAGACCGCCCGGCTCCTGCTCACGAGCACCGACCTCCCCGTGTCCGATGTCGCCTTCGCCGCCGGGTTCACGAGCATCCGGCAGTTCAACGCGACCCTGGCGGAGGTGTACGAGCGGACGCCGACGGCACTGCGCGCCTCCGCCCGGGGCAGGCGCTCCGAGGCCAGCGTCCACGACGGCGCGACCACGCTGGAGCTCCGGCTGGCGGTGCGCGCTCCGTTCGATCCCGGGGTGCTCGACGTGCTCAGCGCCGACGCGCTCCCGGGGCTCGAGGAGGCGTCCCCCGGCGGCTACGCGCGCTCGCTCGTCCTGCCCGGGGGCGCGGCGCTGATCCGGCTGGAGGCGGACGAGGCGACCGTCCGCTGCAGCGCGACCCTCGTCTCCGTCGCCGACATCGGGCCCCTGGTCGCCCGGGTGAGGCGGCTGCTCGACCTCGACGCGGACGCCCGGGCCGTCGACGAGGCCCTCGCGGCCGATCCCGCGCTCGCTCCGAGCGTCGCCGCCCGCCCCGGCGTCCGCGTGCCCGGCTCCGTCGATCCGGTCGAGACGCTGGTGCGCGCGCTGCTCGGCCGGCGGGAGGCCGCACGGCTGGTCGCGGCGCTGGGCGCGATGCTGCCGGAGTCCGTGGCGAGCGGATCGATCGCGCGCTCCTTCCCCTCCCCCGCGGTGATCGCCGAGCACGCCGCCGACGTGCTCGGCCGATCCGCCGACGTGCTGGTGCGGACCTGCACGCTGCTCGCCGAGGGAGCGCTGCGGCTCGACGCCGACCGGGAGGAGCTCGCCGAGCAGCTGCTCGCGGTCCTCGGGATCGGCCGGGCCACGGCGGCCGCGGTGGCGCAGCGGGCGACCGGGGATCCCGACGTCCTGCTCGCGGGAGATCCGGCGCTCCGACGGGGCGCGGCGTCGCTCGGCCTGCCCGCCGGTGAGCGCGCGCTGGCCGAGGCCGGACGACGCTGGGCGCCCTGGCGCAGCTACGCCGGGGCGCGCCTCGCGGCCGCGGTCACGCCTCCGGCGCGGGGTCGATGATCGGGAGCGCCGCGGTCATCGCCTCGATGCCCGAGAGCCGGGCCGGCGAGATGAGCCGCATGACCTCTTCGCGGGACATCAGCCCCGCCTCGACCACCAGGTCGGCGATGTTGCGGCCGGTGGCGAGGGCGGCCTTGGCGAGTGCCGCGGACGCGGTGTAGCCGATGCTCGGGGTGAGCGCCGTCACGACGCCGACCGAGGAGGCGACCATGGCCTCGAGCCGGTCGACGTTCGCGGTGATGCCGTCGATGCAGTTCTCGCGGAGCGTCCTGCAGGCCTGCGTCATCCAGGTGATGCTCTGCAGCAGCGAGTGCGCGATCACCGGCTCGAAGGCGTTGAGCTGGAGCTGACCCGCCTCGGCCGCCATCGTGACCGTGACGTCGGCTCCGGCCACCGAGTAGGCGACCTGGTTGACCACCTCGGGGATGACCGGGTTCACCTTGCCGGGCATGATGCTCGATCCCGCCTGACGGGGCGGCAGGTTGATCTCGCCGAAGCCGGCCTGCGGGCCCGAGGAGAGGAGCCTCAGGTCGTTGCAGATCTTGGACAGCTTGATCGCGGAGCGCTTGAGCGCGCTCGAGAACGACATGAAGACGCCGGTGTCGCTCGTCGCCTCGACGAGGTCCTGCGCCATCTCGAGGTCGAGGTCGGTGATCTCGTTGAGGTGGCGGACCGCGGCCGCTCCGTAGCGCGGGTCGGCGGTGATGCCGGTGCCGATCGCGGTCGCTCCGATGTTGACCTCGGCGAGCAGCCAGATGGTCTCGGAAAGCCGGGCGTGGTCCTCGCCGAGGGTCGTCGCGAAGCCGTGGAACTCCTGGCCGAGCGTCATCGGCACCGCGTCCTGCAGCTGCGTGCGGCCGACCTTCAGGACGCTGCCGAACTCGACCGCCTTGCGGGAGAACGACTCGCGCAGCAGCGCCAGCTCGTCGAGCAGGCGGCGCAGCGACCACGTCATCGCGATCTTGATCGCGGTCGGGTAGACGTCATTGGTGGACTGGCTGCGGTTGACGTCGTCGAGCGGGTGCAGGTGCGCGTAGTCGCCCCGCTCGAAGCCGCCGATCTCGAGCGCGACGTTGGCGACGACCTCGTTCGCGTTCATGTTCGTCGAGGTGCCGGCGCCGCCCTGGATCACCCCGACCACGAACTGGTCGTGGAACTCGCCGTCGATGATGCGGCGGCACGCGGTCTCGATCAGCTCGGCCTTGGCGGGGGCGAGGCTGCCGAGCTCGGTGTTGGCCCGGGCGGCCGCGAGCTTGACCGTGGCGAGGGACCGGACGAGATCGGGGTAGATCGAGATGGGGCGCTTGGAGATCGGGAAGTTGTCGAGGGCCCGCGCCGTGTGGATGCCCCAGTAGGCCTCGGCGGGGATCTCCATCGAGCCGAGGGAGTCGCTCTCGGTGCGCGTGGCGGGGGTCTCGGTGTCGTCCAGGGCTCTGCCTTCCGGGTCGCGGTCGGGGAGGGTGCTCGGTGCGAGGGTCACGTCCAGCTCCGTTGCTGTCGTCGTGCGGCCCCGGAGGGTGCAGGGGGCTCGCGAACTGCGCGGCCAGCCTATCGCCGGGGCGCGGGGCGGCGGCGGACGCAGGCGCGGAGCGGCCGCTCGACGGGCGCGGAACGACCGCGCCTCCCGCCGCCGGGGCGGACAGGAGGCGCGGGACGCAGGACGCGGCGGGTCAGCGGTAGTCGCTGCCCGACGCCAGGGCCGCCAGCGGCACGAGCACGACCACGACGAGCACCGCGATCGCGAACAGCAGGACCAGGCCGAGCATGACCGAGTTGAGCACGATGCCCCAGATGGAGAGCGTGCGGCCCGTCGGCTCCCTCCTCAGGCCCAGGACGCCGAAGACGAGGCCCGCGGCCGGAGCGATCACGGTCAGTCCGAAGAAGACGGAGGTGACGCCGAGGATCAGGCTGGTGAGCGAGAACGGGGTCGACGGAGCCGGGGCGAGCGCCGCGGGCGGGACGGCCGGGGTGCCGTAGGGGGCGCGGGCCTGCTGCGACGAGGCGGGCTCCTCGGCGGCGGGGCGCTCCCCGGCGGTCGGCCGCTCCTCGGTGAGGACGGCGGTCGCGCCCAGGTCCACGGTCGGCTGCTCGTCGGCGGGGGTGGAGAGGCGGGCGGTGCGGTCGTCGGTGGTCACGATGTGCTCCTTCTCGGGTGCCGGTCGCCCGGCGGGATGCGGTGCCGCCGGTGGGACCGGCGGTGCTGCCGGTGTGCTCCGGCGATGCCTCCACGCTACGGACGCACCCGGGCCCGCCCCATCCGGGGAACCCCCGGAACTCGGGGGCGATCCCCCGCCTCGAGGAGGGGGCGGGTGCGAGACTGGGTCGGGCGCGAGGAGGCGGCGAGATGGACGACGACGAGCTGCGGCACCGCACACGGGACCGCACGGGCGCCCGCGCCGTCTGGTTCGCCGGGCTCTCGGCGCTCGCCGGCTTCGTGGTGATCTCCCCCGTGATCTCCCTCACGGCGACCGTGATGGTGTGGGGGTCGCGGCGGCGGATCGGCACCCTCAGCGACCGGAACGGCCTGGTCGCCGTCAACTGGCAGCTCACCTACCTCGCGCTCCAGCTGATGCTGGTCCCGCTGCACCTCGCGCTGGTGTCGGTGCGCGACTCGCTCGGCGCCGACTGGCCGCTCGCGACGATCTCGGCGATCCTCGCGCTGGCCGTGCTCAACCTCGTGCTGTGCGTGGTCCTCGGGATCCGGTCCGGCCAGGGACGCACCGTGCGCCTCTGGATCGCCGTACCCTTCGCCCGCTCCACCCGCCCGCCGCGCTGATCGTCCTGGCACCCCGGCCCGCACGGCTCCCCGCGCCTGAGGCTCCGCTCGGCGTGTCCGCGGCACGGTGCCCCCTCGACGCCGCGGCGGCGGGCAGGGTGGTGGAGTGATCGCCTTCCCTCCGCCCGTGTACGTCGTGGCCGACGACGGAGTGCGGCTGGCCACCTACTCCGTCGGCGAGGAGAGCGCCCCGACCGTCCTCGCCGTGCACGGCTTCGCCTCCCACGCCGTGCTCAACTGGCAGACGTCGGGCTGGCTGCGGACGCTGCACCGCGCCGGGTACCGCGTCGTGGCGCTCGACCAGCGCGGGCACGGCGCGAGCGAGAAGCCGCACCACTCCGACTCCTACAGCGTGAGCGCCATGGTGGCCGACCTGGTGCGGGTGCTCGACTCCTACGACCTCGACGCGCCCCACGTGCTCGGCTACTCCCTCGGCGCCCGGATGAGCTGGGTGCTGGGGCTCGAGCACCCGGAGCGCCTCGCCTCGCTGAGCCTCGGCGGGCTGACCGTGGGCGAGCCCCTCCGCTCCTTCGACGCGGAGGCGGCCCGGGCGCGTGTCGCCTCCGGCGGCGAGATCGACGACGGCTTCACCCGCGCCTTCATCGGCATGGCGGAGGGGGTGCAGGGCAACGACCTCGCGGCGCTGGTGGCGGTGGCCGACGGCGTCCGCGGCGGGGCGCACCCGGAGCACGGGCGGCACCCCGGCCTGCCGACGCTGCTCGTGACCGGAGGCGCGGATCCGATCGCTCCCGGGGGCGAGCTGCTGGCGGCGGAGGCGGGGGCGCGGTTCGTGAGCGTCCCCGGCCGCGACCACACCAGCACCGTGCCCGCGCGGGGCTTCAAGGACGCGGTGCTGGCGTTCCTGGCGGAGCAGGGCTAGCCGGGCGATCTGCAGGGTACGGGCGATCTGCAGGGGATCCGGAGGTCGCCTCGCGGTTCAGGCGGAGGAGAACGCTCTCCCGCCCGCATCCCCTGCGAACCGCACCGTCCCCTGCAGATCG
>NZ_PSUG01000049.1:0-28404 GCF_002931755.1 Rathayibacter sp. AY2B3
GATTGCGGTAGCGCTCGGCGTAGTCGAGCCCGTAGCCGATCACGAACTCGTTCGGGATGTCGAAGCCCACGTAGGCCACGTCGGTCCCCTCTCCGCGAGACGCCGCTCCGGAACGCGACACGCCGACGGACGTGTACTCACGGGGCATCTCGCGGAGGCGAGACGGAGGCCGGGCACCCGTAGAGTGGCCGGGTGGAAGCAGCCGACATCGCCGACGACATCACCGAGGTCCTCTACACCGAGGCCGAGATCCACGAGCGGATCCGCGACCTGGCCCGGGCCATCGAGCGCGACTACGCGGGCGAGAACCTGCTCATCGTCGGGGTGCTGCGCGGCGCCGTGATGGTGATGGCCGATCTGGCCCGCGAGCTCAAGCTCGACATCGTCATGGACTGGATGGCCGTCTCGTCCTACGGGAGCGGCACCAAGTCCTCCGGCGTGGTGCGGATCCTCAAGGACCTCGACTCCGACATCACGAACCGCAAGGTGCTGATCGTCGAGGACATCATCGACTCCGGCCTCACGCTCTCGTGGCTGCAGGGCAACCTCCGCAGCCGCGGCGCCGAGTCGGTCGAGATCTGCGCGCTGTTCCGCAAGCCGGAGGCCGCGAAGGTCGAGGTCGACGTGGCCTACGTGGGCTTCGACATCCCGAACGAGTTCGTGATCGGCTACGGGCTCGACTACGCCGAGCGCTACCGCAATCTCCGCGATGTCGCCGTCCTCGCCCCGCACGTCTACGAGTAGCGCCGCCGACACCGCGCAGGAGAGCCTCGAGCGGCTCTTCGCGGTGCCGCTGCTGGGCTACCACATGAGCTACCCGACCTCGCTGCGGGCGGATCTCGAGTTCAACTACTGGTGGCTCGCTCACGCGATCGACGCGGCCGTCGACGCCTTCGAGCGCACGGGCGACGAGGCGCACCTGGAGCGGGCCCGGCGGATCCACCGCGCGATCCGCGTCCGCAACGGCGGGCGCCTGGTCAACGGCTACTTCGACGACATGATGTGGCTCGGCGGCGCGCTCGCCCGCCTCGGGGAGGCCTCGGGCGACCTGCGGTTTCTCGATCGCGCCGACCGCCTCTGGCGCTTCGCCGTCGCGAAGGGCTGGAACCTCCGCCACGGGGCGAGCCTCGCCTGGCGCCGTCGGCAGCTGGACTACAAGAACGCGCCCGCCAACGGCCCGTTCGCGATCCTCGGCGCGCGCCTGGAGCGGCTGCGGCCCGACGGCCGGGAGGAGCTCTCGCGCGCCGCCCTCGACTGGATGCACGTGCGCCTCCGCGACGACGACACCGGCTTCGTCGCCGACGGCATCGGCCGCGAGGGCGGCTCCGCCCGCGACGACTGGGCCTTCAGCTACAACCACGCCGTCTACATCGGGGCGGCGCTCGCCCTGCACCGCCTGCGGCCCGACCCCCGCCTGGTGGCCCACGCCTCTCGCACGGCCGAGGACCTGCTCGACCGGCTCGCCCCCGACGGCGTCTTCGTCGACCAGGGATCGGGGGACGGCGCCCTGTTCGGCGGCATCGCCTACCGGCACCTCGTCGACCTCGCCACGACGAGCGGAGTCGCGCCCGCAGTGGCCGCCCGCGTCCGCGGCTTCGTCGCCGGCAGCGTCGCCGCGCTGCAGAGCTCGAGCGTGCGCGGCGGGGTGCTGCTGGCAGGGCCCCGCTGGGACGCGCCCCCGTCGCTCCCCGCCACGCTCTCGGCCGAGATCGGCGCCGTGCTCGCCCTGGAGGCGTCGGCGCGACTGGACCGGTCGCCGGTGCCGTCAGACTGACGGGGTGAAGGCACCCGAGAAGCGCACCGTCGCCGTCGTGATCAACCCGAGCAAGTTCGACGACGTCGGCGCCGCGGAGGACCTGGTCGCGACGATCGCGCGCCGCCACGGCTGGAAGGAACCGCTCTGGTTCGAGACCAGCCCGGGCGACTCCGGTGCCGCCGCGGCCCGCGCCGCGCTCGAGGCGGGCCCGGACCTGGTCTGCTCGATGGGCGGCGACGGCACCGTCCGGGCCGTCGCCACGGTGCTGCGCCGGACCGGCGTCCCCTACGGCCTGCTGCCCAGCGGCACCGGCAACCTCCTCGCGCGGAACCTCGGGATCCCGCTCGGCTCCCTGCCCGAAGCGGTCGAGATCGCCCTGCTCGGGCAGGACCGCGCCATCGACGTGGGCACGGCCGCGTTCGACGACGGCGAGGAGCGGGTGTTCATGGTGATGGGCGGGGTGGGCCTGGACGCCGAGATCATGGACAAGACGGACGAGGAGCTGAAGAAGCGGGTGGGCTGGGGCGCCTACTTCGCGGCGGGGGCGCCGGCGATGTTCAAGGCCGGCTTCGAGGTGACCCTCACGATCGACGGCGCGGAGGAGCCTCCGCAGCGCTGCTTCATGGTGCTGGCCTGCAACTGCAGCTCCGTGGTGGCGAACATCGAGCTGGCCGCCGGAGCCGTGCTCGACGACGGCGACCTGGAGCTGGTGCTGCTGCGGCGGCGCTTCGGCCTCGCGCTGGACGTCGCGACCGGCAACCGCAACGGGCTCGCGTCACTCCGGCAGTGGCCCGGCCGCGAGTTCTCGTTCGAGCTCGACCAGCCGGTGCTCGCCGAGCTGGACGGCGATCCGGTCGGCCGCACCCGCTCCGGGCGCTTCGGCGTGGATCCGGGCGCCCTGCTCGTGCGCCTGCCGGTGCCCACGCCACGGAGCCCGGGACTGACTCCGCACGACTCCGTGATCGTCGACACGTCCGCCATCGCGACGCTGCTCCCGGAGCCGCCCTCCTCCTGACGCTTGCGCGCTCTTCTTTACGGTTGTAAATTATCTGACAGACGTAAAGAAGGTGCTCCTCGCGCCGGGAAGAAGGACCCCGTGACCGATCCGCGGCTCACCCGCTCGCGCGAGCTCCTGCTCACCGCGATCACGACGGCCCTCGACCGCCCGGGCGACGACCAGCCCTCCATCACCGAGCTCTGCGGCGCCGCCGGGGTCAGCCGGCCCACGTTCTACCAGCACTTCGGCGACGTCCCGTCCCTAATCGAGGCCGCCGCAGTGGAGCGGATGCACGCGCTGTTCGGCGACGTCGCTCCCGGCACCGCCCCCGCCGACTGGGAGGGCGCGGTCCCCCGCATCGTCCGCGGCCTCCTCGAGGGCCTGCTCGTGCACGCCGACTTCTACCGCCGTGTGCTGAGCGGAGGCACGGCCCGCGCCGTTCAGGAGTCGGTCGTCGCGTTCCTCGCGCAGCGGCTCCTCGCCTTCTCCCCCCTCGCCGAGCGCGGATCGGGCGGCGGCGACCACGCCCGCGTCGAGCGCTTCGCCGTCCTCCTCGCCGCCGGCACCACCTGGCTGGTCGTCGGCTGGCTCCTCGACGGCGACGCCCGCCGCCCCGTGGCCTCGGCCTCCGCCGACATCGCCGAGCTCCTCGTCACCGGAGTCGCCTCGCCGCGGCTCGCCGCCCTGCACTCCACGAAGTAGAAGGACCATGACCACCTCCCCGCTCCGCCGCGCCCTGCGCGCCGTGAACCCGCGCCTCGTCGTCGTCTTCGCCGCGATCGCGCTCATCCCGCTGATCTACTCGGGACTGCTGACCTCGGCCAACCTCGATCCCACACACCACCTCGACACGGTGCCCGCCGCGATCGTCAACGAGGACACCGGCGCGACCGCCTCGGACGGCTCCGCGCTCGCCCTCGGCGACGACCTGACCGAGCAGCTCACCACCGACACGTCCGGCTCGGACTTCGCCTGGACGGCGACCGGTGCCGACGAGGCGTCCCGCGAGCTCGCCTCGGGCGACGTCCTCGCCGTCCTGACGGTGCCGGCCGGCTTCTCGGCCGACGTCGCCTCCGTCGGCGGCGACGATCCCGCTGCGGCCGTGCAGGCGAAGCTGTCGATCGAGACGAACGACGCGGCCAACCTGATCGTCGGCAACATCGCCTCCACCATCGGCACCACCGTGACGAAGACCCTCGAGGAGAAGGTCGGCGCGACCTACCTCGAGAACGTCTACCTCGGCTTCACCGACGTGCACTCGAGCCTCGAGCAGGCGGCCGACGGCGCCGCTCAGCTGGCGGACGGCGCAGGAACCGCCGCGTCCGGCTCGTCCGAGCTGGTCGTCGGGCTCACGCAGCTGCAGGACGGCACCGCGCAGCTGGCGACCGGTGCCGACTCCCTCCGCTCGGGTGCGGGGAGCGCGGCCTCCGGAGCGTCCGACCTCTCGTCGGGACTCCAGCGGATCGCGAGCGGGACCGGGCAGCTGCCCGACCAGGCGGCGGCGCTCGACACCGGAGCCCGCACGGTCGCCGACGGCGCGCAGCAGCTCGACGGCGGAGCGGCGTCGCTCGCCTCGGGCGCCACCGACCTCGCCGCGGGGACGTCGACCCTGAAGGACGGCGCGGCCTCGGCGGCGTCCGGCGCCGAGGCGCTGGCCACCGGGTCCGCCTCGGTCTCCGACGGAGCGGGGAAGGCCCTCGCAGGAGCCCAGCAGCTCGCGACCGGCGCGGGGACGCTCGCGGCCGCCACTCCGGGACTCGCCTCCGGAGCGACCGGAGTCGACTCCGGCCTCGCCTCCCTGCTCTCGCGGTACGACTCCCTCTCGGACGCCCAGCGCGTGGCCGAGCTGACCGCCCTCGAGAAGGGTGCGGCCGCTCTCGCGGGCGGAGCCGCCTCGGCGGACGCGGGCGCGCAGACGCTCGCCTCCGGTGCGACCGCGCTCGTCGGCGACGACGGCAGCGGACTGACGGCGCTCGCCTCCGGTGCCGCCACGGTCTCGGGTGGAGCCGCCGACCTCGCGACCGGCACCGCCGCCCTGGCCGCCGGGGCGTCCACCGCCGCCGACGGCGCTCAGAAGCTCCAGACCGGTGCGCAGGCGCTCGCCCAGGGAGCGGCGACCCTCGACGGCGGAGCCTCGCAGCTCGCCGGCGGAGTGGACACCCTCTCCGGCGCGGTCGGCCCGCTCACCAGCGGCATCGCCTCCGCGGCCGCCGGCGCCTCCGACCTCGCCTCCGGAACGGCCGCCCTCGCGACGGGCGCCTCGGACCTCGCGGACGGCGCGGAGACCGCCGCGACCGGCTCGGCCGACGCGGCCACCGGTTCGCAGGACCTCGCCGACGGGATCGACTCGCTCGCCTCCGGATCGCGCACCCTCGACACGAAGCTCTCGGACGGCGCGGACGACGTGCCCTCCTACACCGGCGAGCAGGCGCAGGAGCTCAGCACCGTCGCGGCCGCGCCTGTCGGGATCGACGCCGAGCGGATGAACCGTGTGCCGTCCTACGGCTACGGCCTCGCCCCCTACTTCATGGCGCTCGCGCTGTGGGTCGGCGCGCTGGCCTTCTACCTGATGAGCGCCCCGCTCAGCTCCCGCCTCCTCGCAGCGCGTCGGCCCGCCTGGGTCATCGCGCTGCGCAGCTACCTGCCCGGCGCGCTGATGGCGGTCGCCCAGGGCGTGCTGGCCGCGCTCGTCATCCGCTTCGGGGTGGGCGTCGAGGCGTCGAACCTGCCCGGGCTGATCGGGATCGCCGTGCTCACGAGCCTCACCTTCGTGGCGATCAACCAGGCGCTGATCGCGCTGCTGGACGCCCCGGGCCGGTTCCTGGCGCTGCTGATGATCGTGCTGCAGCTGTCCTCGGCCGGAGGCACCTACCCGGTCGAGACCGCGCCCGCCTTCTTCCAGGCGATCCACGGCGTGCTGCCGCTGACCTGGACGGTGGAGGCGTTCCGCTCGCTGATCGCCGGCGGCAGCATCGGAGTCGCGCACGCGGTCCTGGTGCTCGTGCTCTGGCTGGTCGGGGCGCTCGCCGTGACCGTGCTGGCCGCCGCCCGGCGCCGCCGCGGCCTCGAGCCCGCCCTCCGCGACCCGGAGCCCCTCCTCGAGTCGGCCTGACCCGGGCCGGGGCGGGCCTGGTCGGTCGTTCCGTCCGCGTCTGCTGCCCCTCCGCCTCGCGAGACCGCAGAAGTCGTCGCACTCGCCCTCGAGTGCGACAACTCCTGCGCTCTCGCGGCGCGTCCTCCCTCGCTTCCTCCGCCCCGCCTCGAAACCGCAGTAGTCGTCGCTTTCGAGCTCGAGTGCGACAACTCCTGCGCTCTCGCTGAGCATCCGGCCCGCGACGCACGCCTCCACCCGCAAGGCAGAGGACGCGGACCGGGAAACGCGTGCCAGCGTTTCCCGGCAGTCCGACGTACCCCGCTCTGCGGAACGCACCCCGTCGGGAAGCCGATTGCGCGCGGGGATGCGGCCCGCCGCATCCCCGCCGGTCGGCACCGACGCGTGCCAGCGTTTCCCGGCAGTCCGACGTACCCCGCTCTGCGGAACGCACCCCGTCGGGAAGCCGACTGGGCGCGGAGATGCGGCCCGCCGCATCCCCGCCGGTCGGCACCGACGCGTGCCAGCGTTTCCCGGCAGTCCGACGTCCCCGCTCTGCGCAACGCACCCCGTCGGGAAGCCGACTGGGCGCGCGGCTCCGGCCCGCGACGCACGCCTCCACCCGCAAGGCAGAGGACGCGGACCGGGAAACGCGTGCCAGCGTTTCCCGGCAGTCCGACGCGACCCGCTCTGCGGAACGCACCCCGTCGCGAAGCCGACCGCGCGCGGGGATGCGGCCCGCCGCATCCCCGCCGGACAGCACAGCCCGCGGCCGTTCGGCCCACGGCGAACGCGTGGGTGGCGCTCAGAGTGCGGGAGGTAGCCTGGCAGGCACAATCTCCTCGTCAGAAAGGCGCCGGGTGTCGCACCCGCAACAAGCATGAACGTGAAGCGCATCTTCCGGGGTCCCATCCTCTACGTCGTCCTGGCGATCGTCGCGGTGTGGATCGGCTCCTCGCTGATCACCATGTCCGGCTTCCGGCCGGTCACGACGCAGGAGGGCCTCGACCTCCTGAAGGACGGCAAGGTCGACTCGGCGAAGATCGTGGACGGCGAGCAGCGCGTCGACCTCACGCTCAAGCAGGCCGACGGCGACAACGGCACGCAGGTGCAGTTCTACTACGTGGCCCCTCGCGGCGCGGAGGTCGTCGACGCGGTGTCCGCGGCGGATCTCGGCAGCACCGGCTACAACGACGAGGTCCCGCAGACCAACTGGTTCCTCTCGGCCCTCGGCTTCCTGCTCCCCATCCTCCTGATCGGCGCGTTCTTCTGGCTGATGCTCTCGGGCATGCAGGGCGGAGGCAACCGCGTCATGCAGTTCGGCAAGTCGAAGGCGAAGCTCGTCTCGAAGGAGTCGCCCAAGGTCACGTTCGGCGACGTCGCCGGCGCCGACGAGGCGATCGAGGAGCTGCACGAGATCAAGGAGTTCCTCAAGGAGCCCGCGAAGTTCCAGGCCGTCGGCGCCCGCATCCCGAAGGGCGTCCTGCTCTACGGCCCTCCCGGCACCGGCAAGACCCTGCTGGCGCGCGCGGTCGCGGGCGAGGCGGGCGTCCCCTTCTACTCCATCTCCGGATCGGACTTCGTCGAGATGTTCGTCGGCGTCGGCGCGAGCCGTGTCCGCGACCTGTTCCAGCAGGCCAAGGAGAACTCGCCGGCCATCATCTTCGTCGACGAGATCGACGCCGTCGGCCGCCACCGCGGCGCCGGCATGGGCGGCGGTCACGACGAGCGCGAGCAGACCCTCAACCAGCTGCTGGTCGAGATGGACGGCTTCGACGTCAAGACCAACGTCATCCTGATCGCGGCGACGAACCGCCCCGACATCCTCGACCCCGCGCTGCTGCGCCCAGGCCGCTTCGACCGCCAGATCGGCGTCGACGCCCCCGACCTGCTCGGCCGCAAGCGGATCCTCGAGGTCCACGGCCGCGGCAAGCCGCTCGCCGGCGGAGTCGACCTCGAGGTCGTCGCCCGCAAGACCCCGGGCTTCACCGGCGCCGACCTGGCGAACGTCCTCAACGAGGCCGCGCTGCTGACCGCCCGCTCCAACGCGCAGCTGATCGACAACCGCGCGCTCGACGAGGCCATCGACCGCGTCATCGCGGGACCGCAGCGCCGTACGCGGGTCATGCGCGACAAGGAGAAGCTGATCACCGCCTACCACGAGGGCGGACACGCTCTGGCGGCGGCGGCGATGCGCCACACCGACCCCGTGACCAAGGTCACGATCCTGCCGCGCGGCCGCGCCCTCGGCTACACGATGGTGCTCCCGCTGGAGGACAAGTACTCCACCACCCGCAACGAGCTCCTCGACCAACTCGCGTACGCCATGGGCGGCCGCGTCGCGGAGGAGATCGTCTTCCACGACCCCACCACCGGAGCGTCGAACGACATCGAGAAGGCGACCTCCATCGCCCGCAAGATGGTCACCGACTACGGCATGTCCGCGAACGTCGGAGCGGTCAAGCTCGGCCAGTCGTCGGGCGAGATGTTCCTCGGCCGCGACATGGGCCACCAGCGCGACTACTCCGAGCAGATCGCCGAGACGGTCGACGCCGAGACGCGCCAGCTGATCGAGCAGGCGCACGACGAGGCGTGGCAGGTCATCAACGACAACCGCGACATCCTCGACCGCCTCGCGATGGAGCTGCTCGAGAAGGAGACGCTCGACCACGACCAGCTGGCCGAGATCTTCAAGGACGTCCGCCGCATCGACGAGCGCCCGCAGTGGCTCTCGAGCGACAAGCGCCCCCTGTCCGACCTGCCGCCCATCGCGGTCCCGGTCGCCAAGGCGCCGATCGACTCGGGCGCGACCGACGGAGGCGTCTCCTCCGCCGGCGCGGACGAGGTCGCTCCGAAGCGTCCGCCGCTGATCAACCCGCGCCCCGCGACGGCGTAGCGCGCGCGTGCCCGTCGACAAGGCGCGCATCGAGGCGGCCGTCGCCGAGATCCTCGCGGCCATCGGGGACGACCCGGGCCGCGAGGGACTCCTCGACACGCCGCGGCGGTTCGCCGAGGCGTACGAGGAGTTCTTCGGCGGGTTCGACGACGACGCCGCGGCCCAGCTGACCGAGACGTTCGCGGTGGTCGAGGGCGGCCAGGAGTCGCCGCTCGACCAGACGGTGATCGTGCGCGACCTCGCCTTCCGCTCCGTCTGCGAGCACCACCTGCTGCCGTTCCTCGGTGTCGCGCACATCGCCTACCGGCCGCGCGAGCGGGTCGTCGGCCTCGGCCGCCTTCCGCGCGTGGTCGAGACGGTCGCGTCGCGCCCGCAGATCCAGGAGCGGATGACCGAGCAGATCGCGGACGCGCTCGAGCAGGGCCTCGCTCCCGAGGGAGTGCTCGTCGTGGTCGACGCCGAGCACGGCTGCGTGCGGATGCGCGGGCCGCGCCAGACCGCGAGCTCGACCGTGACGGTCGCCGCCCGCGGGTCCCTCGCCGACCCGGCCGCTCGCGCCGAGATCATCGCGCTGATCGGCGCCGCTCGGGGGGAGTGACGTGGCCACCACCGTCGCCGATCTCACGCCGACCGGCCGCGCCGCGCTCCTCGGGATCCTCAACGTCACTCCGGACTCGTTCAGCGACGGCGGACGCTGGCTGTCCGTCGACGACGCCGTCCGCCACGGTCTCGACCTGATCCGGCCCGCCGGGGACGGACCCGCCGCGTTCGGCGCGGACCTGGTCGACGTCGGCGGCGAGAGCACCCGCCCCGGTGCCGCGCGCGTCGACTCCGCCGCCGAGCAGGGCCGCGTGCTGCCCGTCGTCCGCGCCCTCGCCGCGGAGGGGGTGCGCGTCAGCATCGACACGATGAGCGCCGCCACGGCCGAGGCCGCTCTGGACGCGGGCGCCGTGGTAGTCAACGACGTCTCCGGCGGCCTCGCCGATCCGCGGATGCTCCCGCTCGTCGCCGAGCGCGGCGCGGTCTACATCGCGATGCACTGGCGCGGGCACAGCGCGGGCATGACCGCTCTCGCCTCCTACGGCGACGTCGTGGCGGACGTCCGCGGCGAGCTCGAGCGCCGCGTCGACGCCGCGCGCGAGGCCGGGATCCGGGACGACCGCCTCCTGCTCGACCCGGGCCTCGGCTTCGCGAAGGTCGGCGCGCACGACTGGGCGCTGCTGGCCGGGCTCGACGCGATCGTCTCGCTGGGTTTCCCGGTCCTCGTCGGCCACTCGCGCAAGCGGTTCCTCGCTCCGTTCGCCCCCGCCGGCGCCCCGGCGGCCGAGCGGGACGAGGTCTCCGCCATGCTGAGCCTCGTCGCCGCCGAGCACGGCGCCTGGGGCGTCCGGGTCCACGACGTCCGCTCGTCCGCCCGCGCCCTGGCCCTCGCCGCCCGACTCCAGGAGGAGACCCCGTGACCGCGATCGACCCCGCAGCCCTCGCCGTGCGCGACTCCATCACCCTCACCGGGCTGCGCGTGCGCGCGCACCACGGCGTCTTCGACTTCGAGCGCGAGAACGGCCAGGACTTCGTGATCGACGCGACGGTCTGGCTCGACACCGCCCCGGCGGCCGAGGGCGACGCGCTGGCCGAGACGGTGCACTACGGCGAGCTCGCGATCGCCCTGGCCGACGCGGTGACCCGCGACCCGGTCGACCTCCTCGAGACTCTGGCCGAGCGCCTCGCCCGGGTGGCCCTGGGCTTCGCCGCCGCCGACGTCGTCCGCATCACCGTCCACAAGCCGGACGCGCCGATCCCGCTGCCGTTCGAGGACGTCGCTGTGCAGATCACGAGGACCCGCTCGTGAGGCCGCGGCAGGAGCGCGTCCGCCCGGTGCGCCACGTCGTCCTCGCGCTCGGCAGCAACCTCGGCGACCGCCTCGAGCACCTGGAGGAGGCGCTGCGGGCCCTCGCGACGACGCCGGGCCTGCGCATCGAGGCCGTGTCCAAGGTCGTCGAGTCGCCCGCGTGGAAGCCCGGGGGCGTCGACGAGGACGCGCCCGGGTACCTCAACGCGGTCGTGACCGGCTCGACCGTCCTCGAGCCCGACGACCTGCTCGCGGCGACGGCGGCGATCGAATCGGCCGGCGGCCGGATCCGCGGCGAGGGCGAGGAGCGCTGGGGCGACCGGACGCTCGACATCGATGTGATCGCGGTCGGCGGAGTGCTCCGCGACGACGCTCACCTGACCCTCCCGCACCCGCGGGCGGCCGAGCGCGCGTTCGTGCTCGAGCCGTGGCTCGACGTCGAGCCGGCAGCGGTCCTGCCCGGAGCCGGACCCGTGGCCGCGCTGCGCGCGCGGGCGACCGACCGCGTGACCGACCACCCGGCCGGGCTGACCTGGCCGGGACGCGGCTCCGCCCGCGGCAGCACCGCCGACCCCGAGAGCAGGACCCCGTGAGGCGCACCCGCACCAGCACCCTGCTCGGACTCGGCCTCGCCGGGGCCGTCGCGGGGTTCCTCCTCGACCTCGCCATCGCCGCCGCAGGCCGCCCCGTGCTCATCCCGCCGCTGACGGTGCCGCTCACCCTGATCGTGGTCGCCGCCCTCGTGCTCGGCTTCGCGATCCCGATCCACCGCGCGACCAAGGGGACGCTGCGCCGGCGGATCGATCCCTTCCGGGCGATGCGCGTCGTGGTGCTGGCGAAGGCGTCCAGCCACGTCGGGGCGCTGCTGCTCGGAGCCTCCGGCGGCATCCTGGTGTACCTGCTGAGCCGTGCGATCCCTTCGCTAGGCTCCGTGTGGCAGGACGTCGCGACCATCGTGGGAGCGCTCGTCCTGCTGGTGGCCGGCCTGGTCGCCGAGCACCTGTGCACCATCCCGCCGAGCGACGACGACGACAGCGCCGTCGGCGAGGTGAACCACGCCTGACGCCGACGCCCGGACCGCCGCGGGCAGTGAGGACGACGCCATGCCCGCCGAGCCCGAGGACGTGTCGCCGACGACCCGCCGCGACGCGAGGGGGCGCCGGCGGGACCGCCTCGACATCACGGGGGAGTGGCGCCGCGTCTCGCCCCGGTACGTCGCGGTCGAGATCGTGTCGGCCGTCGTGTCGAGCGTGCTGCTGCTCGCCGTGCCCGTGGTGCTGATGCTGATCGGTCTGCCGTGGGGCTGGATCCCGACGGCCGCCGCGGCCGCCCTCGCGGTGACCCTCCTGATCGTCGCCCCGCGCCGCGCGCGCGCCTACGGCTACCTCCTGCGCCAGGACGACCTCCTCTTCCGCCGCGGCATCATGTTCCAGCGCTTCGTGTCGGTGCCGTACGGGCGGATGCAGCTCATCGACGTCAACCGCGGGCCGCTCGCCCGGGCGCTCGGCCTCGCCGACCTCCGCTTCGTCACCGCCGCCGCGGCGACCGGCGTCAGCATTCCGGGCCTGGCCGAGCAGGACGCGGAGGAGCTCCGCGACCGCCTGGTCGAGCTCGCCGAGTCGCGCCGGGCCGGCCTGTGACCGAGCTCCGCGCCGTCGAGACGGACCTCGCCGACGGGGAGTGGCACCGCCTCCACCCCGCGACCCCCGTCCTCAAGGGCGGGATCGGACTGCTGGTCGTCCTCGGCATCGTGATCACGAACCTCCGCGAGCGCCTGGTCGAGCTGTTCCTGCCCGGGCCCGAGGGCTTCGAGAGCGGCGATCCGGTCGACGAGCTGCTGCGCCGGGGCCTCGTCGGCTGGGCCCTGCTGGCGGTGGCGGTGGGCCTGGCGGTCGCGGTCTTCGCGTTCTGGCTGTCCTGGCGGATGCACACCTTCCGCATCACGGACGAGGTCGTCGAGGTGCGCTCCGGCGTGCTCTTCCGGACCAACCGGCGGGCGCGGCTGGACCGCATCCAGGGCATCGCGGTGCAGCGTCCGCTGTTCGCCCGGCTGTTCGGGGCGGCGAAGCTCGAGGTGAGCGTGGCCGGGCAGGACGCGAACGTGCAGCTCTCGTACCTCGGCTCGCGGCTGGTGGACGCGCTGCGCCGCGACATCCTGCGGCTCGCCTCGGGGGTGCGCGAGCGGGAGGCGACGACCGACGGTGCGGCTCCGGCGGCCGGGTTCCTGGCGCGGCGGCTGGAGGAGTTCGGCGAGCCTCAGGACGGGACGCCGCCCGAGTCGGTCGTCTCGATCCCGCCGGGCCGGCTCCTCGGCTCGCTCGTCTTCAGCGGCTTCACGCTGTTCCTGGCGGCCTCGGCCGTCGCCGTGGTGTTCGTCGCCGTCTACGGCTCGCCCTACGTGCTCTTCGCGATCCTCCCGGGCCTGATCGGCTCGGGCAGCTACTACGTCCGCCAGTTCGTGCGCTCGCTCCGGTACTCGATCGCGGCGACGCCCGACGGCGTGCGGGTCGGCTACGGCGTGCTCTCGACCAGCAGCGACACGATCCCGCCCGGCCGGATCCACGCCGTCGAGATCACCCAGCCGTTGCTCTGGCGCCCCTTCGGCTGGTGGCAGGTGCGGATCGACCGCGCCGGCCACGCGGCCTCCCGCGGGGCGAACGGCGAGCCGAACACCACGATCCTGCCCGTCGGCGACCTCGCCGCGGTCGAGCGCGTTCTCGCGCTCCTGCTGCCCGGACCGGCCGAGGGAGCGGAGTCGACCCCCGTCGGCGACGCGCTCCGACACCGCGACGCGGCCGGCTTCACCCGGGCGCCGCGCTCGGCGGTGTGGCTCCGCCCCTTCTCGTTCCGGCGGACCGGGTACCGGCTGACGGACGAGGTCGCGATCCTGCGCAGCGGAGCGGTCTGGCGGCGGGTCGCCGTGGTACCCCTGGCGCGGATGCAGAGCGTCGGGGTCCAGCAGGGGCCGCTCCAGCGCCTGCTCGGGCTGGCCTCGGCGCGCGTGCACACGGTGGCCGGCCCCGTCACTCCGCTCGTGCCCGTGATGAGCGCTGCCGACGGACTCGCCTTCTTCGAGATCCTCGCGACGGCCGGAGTGCGGGCCGCCGACCGCGACGCGAGCCACCAGTGGGGGCGGCGCGCGGCCGCACCCGCCCTGCCCGACTGGCCCGCTCCGGAGGGGGAACCGCATGCCTGAGAACCGCCGCGACGGACGCCTGGGCGTCGGCGTGATCGGTGCCGGCCGCGTGGGCCCGGTGCTCGGTGCCGCGCTCGCCGGTGCCGGCCACGCCGTGATCGGAGTCGCCACCACCAGCGAGAGCGGCCGCGAGCGCGCCGACGCGCTGCTCCCGGGCGTTCCGGTGCTCGCGATCCCCGAGCTCGTCGAGCGCAGCGAGCTGGTGATCGTCGCCGTCCCCGGGAGCGAGATCGCCGCCCTGGTCGCGGGGCTCGCCGCGACCGGAGCATGGCAGCCCGGCCAGCTGGTGCTGCACACGGCACCCGAGCACGGCTACGGGGTGCTCGCTCCGGCGCTCGCCTCCGGGGTCATCCCCCTCGCCGTCCACCCGGCGATGGCGTTCAGCGGCACCAGCCTCGACCTGGCGCGCCTCGCCGAGACCTACTTCGCCGTGTCGGCGCCGGGCCCGGTGCTGCCGATCGCTCAGGCGCTGGTGGTCGAGATGGGCGGGGAGCCGGTGACCGTGGCGGAGTCGGACCGCGCCGCCTACGCGGAGGCCGTCTCGACCGCCACGACCTTCTCGACCGCGATCGTCGACCAGGCGGCGGGCCTGCTGGCGGGCATCGGCGTCGAGAAGCCGGGCTTCTTCCTCTCGAGCCTCGTCCGCTCCTCCGTCGACGACGCCCTGCGGCGCGCGGCGGGCTGACGGGGCGGCGCCGCTCCTCGTCCAGACACCGCTCCCCGGGCGGGCCGCCGCTCGGGAGGCGGTGCCTCGCGGAGGAGCGCGGCGTCCCGGTACCGCAGGACCCGGCGGCCGCGGGCCCGCCGGTAGCATCGTCGGGTGATCAGCACCGTCCACCGCATCGGCGACCTCCGCGAGCGGCTGCAGGAGGCGCGGCGGGCCGGTCGGCGCATCGCGCTCGTGCCGACGATGGGCGCCCTGCACGCCGGGCACCTCGCCCTCGTCGAGCGGGCGCGCGAGCTGGCCGACGTCGTCGTCGTGTCGGTGTTCGTGAATCCGCTGCAGTTCGGCCCGACCGAGGACCTGGACCGCTACCCGCGCGACCTCGAGGGCGACACCGCCCTGCTCGATGCGGCCGGGGCCGACCTCCTCTTCGCCCCGGGAGTCGCCGAGATGTACCCCGACGGGCCGTCCTCGACCCGGGTCGTCGCGGGCGAGGTCGGCGGCCTCTACGAGGGGCGTGCGCGGCCGGGCCACTTCGACGGGATGCTCACCGTCGTCGCCAAGCTCCTCGGCATCGCGCAGCCGGACGTCGCGGTCTTCGGGCAGAAGGACGCGCAGCAGCTGTTCCTCGTGCGCCGCATGGTCCGCGACCTCGACCTGCCCGTCGCGATCGAGGGCGTCGGCATCGTGCGGGAGGAGGACGGGCTCGCCCGCTCCAGCCGCAACCGCTACCTCGACGAGGAGCAGCGCCGCGCGGGCCTCGCGCTGCCGCGCCTCCTCGCGGCCGCCGCAGGAGCCGCCGACCGCGGTGCCGCCGCGGCGATCCAGGCCGCCGAGGCCGTCGCGCACGCCGAGCCGCTCGTTAGGCTGGACTACCTCGTCGTCGTGGACCCCGCGACGCTCCTCCCGGTCGACGCCGACCACCGCGGCCCGGCACTCGTGCTCGTCGCCGCGATCGTCGGCACCACCCGCCTCCTCGACAACGCCCCGATCCTGCTCGCCTGATCGCGGCCGTCCGCCCCGAACCGAAAGCACCGCGACCCCTCATGGCCGACACCCCCGACGTCCCCGAGACCACGACCCCCGCCTCCGAGCAGGCCGCCGCCGAGCGGGCCGCGCAGCAGGAGGCCTCCGGGCAGAAGGCCGTCCGCCTCGCCAAGCGCGAGCGCCTGCTCGAGCTCGCGGGCGACGACCTCGGCGCCGGCGCCTACCCCGTCGCGGTCGGAGTCACCGACACCATCGCGGCGGTCCGCGCGCGCCACGAGGGCATCGAGCCGGACGTGAAGACCGGCGAGCGCGTCGGCCTCGCGGGCCGCGTGGTGTTCCAGCGCAACACGGGCAAGCTCTGCTTCGCGACGCTGCAGGCCGGCGACGGTGAGCGGATCCAGGCCATGGTCTCGCTCGGCGACGTGGGCGAGGAGTCCCTGGCGGCGTGGAAGGAGCTCGTCGACCTGGGCGACCATCTCTTCGTCGAGGGGGAGGTCATCTCGAGCAAGCGCGGCGAGCTGAGCGTGTGGGTGTCGGAGTGGACGATCGCCGCGAAGGCGATCCTGCCCCTGCCGAATCTGCACAACGAGCTCGGCGACGAGACCCGGATGCGCCAGCGCTACCTCGACCTGATCGTGCGCCCCCAGGCCCGCGAGACGGTCGTCACCCGCGCCCGGGTGAACGCCTCCCTCCGCGACACCTTCGCGGCGCACGAGTTCCTCGAGGTCGAGACCCCGATGCTGCAGGTGATGCACGGCGGCGCGTCCGCCCGCCCCTTCGCCACGCACTCCAACGCGTTCGACACCGAGCTGTACCTGCGCATCGCGCCCGAGCTGTACCTCAAGCGCGCCGTCGTCGGCGGGATCGACCGGGTGTTCGAGATCAACCGCAACTTCCGCAACGAGGGCGCCGACTCCACCCACTCGCCCGAGTTCGCGATGCTCGAGGCGTACCAGGCGTACGGCGACTACACCTCGATCGCCGACCTCACCCAGGAGCTGATCCAGAACGCGGCGCAGGCCGTCGCGGGCTCGCACGTGGTCACCTGGGCCGACGGCACCGAGTTCGACCTCGGCGGCCGGTGGGACCGCATCTCGATGTACGAGAGCCTGTCGCTCGCGGCCGGCATCGCGATCACGCCGGAGACGGAGCTCGCCGAGCTCGAGACCCTCGCCGCGCGCGAGGGCGTCGAGGTGCACGTCCCCACCCACGGCAAGTACGTCGAGGAGCTGTGGGAGCACTTCGTGAAGGGCGGCCTGACGCGTCCGACCTTCGTGATGGACTTCCCCGTCGACACCTCGCCGCTCGTGCGCGCGCACCGCAGCATCCCGGGCGTCGTCGAGAAGTGGGACCTCTACGTCCGCGGCTTCGAGCTGGCCACCGGCTACTCCGAGCTGGTCGACCCGGTCGTGCAGCGCGAGCGCTTCGTCGAGCAGGCCCGACAGGCCGCCGCGGGCGACGACGAGGCGATGCGCCTGGACGAGGACTTCCTCCGCGCCCTCGAGCACGGCATGCCCCCCACCGGCGGCATGGGCATGGGCATCGACCGCCTCCTGATGGCGATCACCGGCCTCGGGATCCGCGAGACGATCCTGTTCCCGCTCGTCAAGTAGGGTCGCAGGAGCCGCGCGCGCGGCCGGCGAGGGGGAGACATGGTCAGGGCATCGAGCATCGTCGCGGCCGTCGCAGCGGGCGTCCTCACGATCGCGCAGTTCGGAGTGGGGACCGCGGTCGCCGCGAGCGTCGTGACCTCCTCCGGCGACGTCGGCACCGCACTGGCCGACCGGCGGGCCGCCGAGGCGTTCACGCCCGACCCCACGATCGCCGGATTCGCGGAGCGGACCGCCATGTCCGACCGCGGCCGCGCCCTCTACTACGCGTCGAGCCCGTCGGTCGAGCCGACCGCCGGCTTCAACGACCTCTGCGGCTACGGCGCCTCCGACGACATCGTCCTCGGCTGCTACACCGGCACCAGCATCTACATCTCGGACGTCGCCAACCCCGACCTCGACGGGATCCGCGACGTGACGGCGGCGCACGAGATGCTGCACGCCGCATGGGTGCGGCTCGATGCGGAGGAGCAGGCCGAGCTGGGCGACGAGCTCGAGGCCGCCTACGAGACCCTCCCGCAGGACGGCACGATCGCCGAGCGCCTCGAGCTGTACCGCACCGGCGGCCTCGGCGAGCGCGTCAACGAGCTGCACTCGATCCTGGGGACCGAGGTGGCCGACCTTCCGCCGGCGCTCGAGGCGCACTACGCCGAGTTCTTCGACGACCGCTCCGTCGTCGTGGGACTGAACGCCCGCTACGAGGCGGTCTTCACCGATCTCGAGAACCGCATCGAGGACCTGGTCTCCCGGATCGAGACGATGTACGCCGACCTCACGGCGCGGGTCGACGCGAACAACGCCGAGTACGACGCGCTCAACGTCGAGATCGACGACTTCAACTCGCGCGCCGACAGCGGCGACTTCGGATCGACGGCCGAGTTCGAGACGGAGCGCGCCGATCTGCTCGCCCGCAGCCAGGCCGTCGACGCCACCCGGGCCGCCATCGACGCGGACATCGCCGTGTACGACGGCCTGCGCTCGGAGCTGGAGGGCCTCAACTCCGACGCCGCGGCGCTGAACAAGTCGGTCGAGAGCCAGTAGCGCCCGGCGCCCGCGAAAGCCGCTGGGCGCACGGGTCCCCGGGCTCACGGCTCCCGCGCCGGTGCCGCGGGTAGGATCGCCGCATGGACTGGGAGCTGTGGAACCAGGGGCTGTGGGCCCTCGTGCCGACGATCACGGTCGGAGCCATCTTCTGGTTCGTGATGCGCGCCCTCATCCGCTCGGACCGCAACGAGCGCCGGGCGTACGACCGCATCGAGGCCCGCGAGCGCGAGCGCCGCGGCCTGCCTCCCCGCGACGCCTCCTGACCACCGCCGCCGCGCGGGTGCCTCCCGCGCCCGCTGCGCGGCCCCGCACGACGAACGAGGAGGCGCGGTGCCCGCACCCGACTGGGCCGTGATCCTCCCGATCGCGGCCGTCGTCGTCGAGCTCGTGGTCCGCGTGATCGCCGTGATCGTCGTGCCGCGGAACCGTCGTCCGACCACCGGCCTCGCCTGGCTGATGGCGATCTTCCTGATCCCGTACGTCGGCATCCTGCTGTTCCTCTTCATCGGGAGCTACCGGCTGCCGCGCAAGCGCCGCCGGAAGCAGCAGGAGATCAACCGGTTCATCCTGGAGTCGACCGACGGCATCGACCGCGTCGCCCGGGAGCACCCGTGGCCGCAGTGGCTGGAGTCGGTGGTCACCCTCAACCGCAACCTCGGCGCGATGCCGCTGGTCGGCGGGAACGACGCGCGCCTCCAGGGCGACTACGAGCAGACCATCCGCGCCATGGCCGCCGAGATCGACCGCGCCCGCCGGTACGTGCACTGCGAGTTCTACATCCTCGCCGCCGACTCGACCACGGCGCCCTTCTTCGACGCGCTCGACCGCGCGGTGGCCCGCGGGGTCCGGGTGCGGATCCTCCTCGACCACATCGCGTCGATCCGCGTGCCCGGCTACTACAGCGGCACGCACCGCCGGCTGCGCGCCCTCGAGCGGGCGGGCGCGTCGTGGTCGTACATGCTCCCCGTGCGGCCGTGGCGCGGGCAGTACCAGCGCCCCGACCTGCGCAACCACCGCAAGCTGCTGATCGTCGACGGCAACGCGGCCTTCATGGGCTCGCAGAACGTCGTCGACTCCAGCTACAACAAGCGCGGCAACATCCGCCGCGGCCTGCACTGGCACGACCTGATGGTGCGGCTCGAGGGGCCGGTGGTGCAGGGCATCAACGCCATCTTCATCACCGACTGGTACAGCGAGACCGACGAGCTGCTCCTGCGGGAGTCGGAGCCGATGGAGGCGCTGCAGCAGCGCGACACGATCGACTGCCAGGTGGTGCCGAGCGGGCCGGGGTTCGAGGGTGAGAACAACCTGCGCCTGTTCCTGACGCTGCTCTACTCGGCGCAGAAGTCGATCATCATCACCAGCCCGTACTTCGTGCCCGACGAGGCGATGCTCTACGCGATCACCACGGCGACCCGGCGGGGCGTGCACGTGGAGCTCTTCGTCTCCGAGATCGGCGACCAGGCCGTGGTCTACCACGCCCAGCGCTCCTACTACGAGACGCTGCTGACCGCTGGCGTGCGGATCTGGATGTACCGCAAGCCGACGATCCTGCACGCGAAGCACTTCACGATCGACGACGACGTCGCCGTGATCGGCTCGAGCAACATGGACATGCGCTCCTTCACGCTCAACCTCGAGGTCTCGCTGATGGTGCGCGGCTCGGAGTTCGTCGAGGACCTGCGCCAGGTGCAGCAGGACTACCGCGAGCACTCCCGCGAGCTGACCCTCCGCGAGTGGCGGCAGCAGCCCCTCCGCTCGACCCTGCTCGACAACCTCGCGCGGCTCACCTCGGCGCTGCAGTAGGGCTCTCGTACCCGCTGCGGGACGGCGGAGGATGCGGGCACCCGGCTCCTGGCGCAAGGGCCTGTGCGTGCCGCCGTCTCCCGCGTAGCGTCGGAGCGTCCTCAGCACCATCCGGTTCCGCCTGCTCGGCGCCGGGTTCGAGAAGGGAACGGACATGACGGCATCCCGTACGACGCGCATCCTCATCCTCGGCGGAGGCTACGTCGGCCTGTACACCGCCTGGGGCCTCGAGAAGAGACGGGGGGAGGCGCCGATCGACGTCACCGTCGTCGAGCCGAACCCCTACATGACCTACCAGCCGCTGCTGCCCGAGGTCGCCGGCGGGCACGTGCAGCCGCGCCACGTCACGGTGCCGCTGGTCTCCGCGCTCAAGCGCACCCGCGTGATCCGCGGCGCGATCACCGGGGTGAGCCTCGCCGAGCGGAGCGCGACCGTCGCCGCGATGGACGGCTCCACCCGCACGATCGAGTTCGACCAGGTCGTCTTCGCGCTCGGAGCGGTCACCCGCACCTTCCCCACGCCGGGCCTCGCCGAGCACGGCATCGGCTTCAAGACGGTGGAGGAGGCGGCGCATCTGCGCGACCGCGTCATCGAGAACATCGCGAAGGCGGCGCTCACCACCGATCCCGCCGAGCGCCGGCGCCTGCTGACCTTCGTCTTCGTCGGCGGCGGCTACACCGGCGTCGAGGCGCTGAGCGAGCTGCTCGACCTCAGCCGCAAGACCCTCGCCGCGCAGCCCTCGCTCTCGATGGGCGACGTCACCTGGCACCTCGTGGAGGCGCTGGACAGGGTCGCCCCCGAGGTCGGTCCCGAGCTGTCGAAGTGGACGCTCGACCACCTCCGCTCGCGCGGCGTGCACGTGCACCTGAAGACGACGATGCCCTCCTGCGAGGACGGCGTCGTGGAGCTCTCCTCGGGCGAGCGCATCCCGACGGCCACGATCGTGTGGACCGCCGGCGTGAAGCCGAATCCGATCCTCGACGCGACCGACGCCCCCCGCGGGCCGAAGGGCCACGTCATGGCGGATGCGCGCCTGCGGGTCATCCGCGAGGACGGCGAGCCGGTGGGCGGCGCCTGGGCGGCCGGCGACGGCGCGCAGGTGCCGGACCTCACCAGCGAGAAGCAGCCCGCGTACTACCCGCCGAACGCGCAGAACGCCGTCCGGCAGGCGAAGCTCCTGGCGCAGAACATCATCGCCGACCTCACCGGCGGCGTCGTGGAGGAGTACCGCCACGTCTCCGTCGGGACCGTCGCCGAGTACGGCATCGGCAAGGGTGCGGGCCTGATCAAGGGCGTGAAGCTGCGCGGCCTCCCCGCCTGGCTCGCGCACCGCGCCTACCACGGAGCGGCGATGCCGACCCTGGACCGCAAGTGGCGGATCATCACGGGCTGGCTCGTCGACGCCGTCACTCCGCGCGACCTCTCGCCGATGAGCGCGCTGCAGGATCCGCGCCGCGCCTTCCGAGAGACGGCCGAGGCCACCGACCGCGAGGCCGCCGCGAAGGCCGCCGCGAAGAAGGAGTCGGACGCGTCCTGACGCACCGGTGAGAGCGCGGGAGTCGCGGTGGTCGACCGGGACCACGGCGACGCCCGCGCTTCCGGCCGACGGCTCCGTCCCGCTCGCGACGCGGCGGCGCCTGCTCAGGCGCGGCGGCGCGGCTTGAGACGCACGGTCGGCAGCACGGGCGCGGGGAGCGCGCGTCCGCCGTACCCGTCGACGGTGCCGAACGGGCCCGCCGGATCCGCGCCGGCGATCACGTCGGACTGCCAGCGCTCGCGGGCGGCCGCCACGTCGTCGTGGCTGCGGCCGACGAAGTTCCACCACATCACCAGCTCCTCGGCGAACGGCTCGCCGCCGAGCAGCACCACGCGCGCTCCCGCGTCCCCGGCGGTCAGCACCAGGTGGGAGCGGCCGGGCGCCAGGTAGGCGAGGTCCGAGCGCGCGACGTCCGCGCCCTCGACCGCCACAGGGCCGGCGTCGACGAGCACGCCGTACTCCCACGACTCCTCCACCGGCAGCTCGACCCGGGCACCCGGCTCGAGATCGATCTGCGCGGCGACCAGCGGAGTGAAGGTGCTCGCGGGGACCGACGCGCCCAGCATCCCTCCGACGAAGACGCGCACCAGCGCGCCGGGCAGCTCCACGGGCACCCCGCGGTGGTGCTCGAAGAACGGATCGACGAGCCGCGCCTCCTCGGGCAGCGCGACCCAGAGCTGCACCCCGTGCAGGACGGGCGCGCCCCCGGTCGAGACCTCGGAGTGCGAGATGCCGCGTCCGGCCGTCATCAGGTTGAGCTCGCCGGGGCGCACCACGGCGAGGCTGCCGACGCTGTCGCGGTGCTCGATCTCGCCCTCGAAGAGCCAGCTCACGGTCTGCAGGCCGGTGTGCGGGTGCGGCGGGACGTCCATCCCGGCCTCCTCGCCGAGCCGGACGGGACCGTAGTGGTCGGCGAAGCACCACGCGCCGATCGTCGACCGCGAGCGCTGGGGGAGGGTGCGGCGCACCTCGATCGCGCGCGGACCGCCGAGCGGGACGAGCCGCGCCTGCAGGATCTCGACCGCGCCGGGCTCGCGGGGGGCCGGGAACGCGGCGACGGGGAGCTCGTCGGGATGCTCCTCCAGGTTGCTCATGCGGGAAGTGTATGCCTTCGCATGGACCCGCGGACCAGAGCGCCGCCCGCACCCCTCCGGATCGCGTGCACGCCCAGGGCGAACAGGCCTGCTCACCGGGGGGAGCGCTGGTTACAGTCGACGTATCGGAGCCCACCCCTGCGGGTTCTGTAGGGAGTGACAGCATGTTCGAGAGATTCACCGATCGCGCGCGGCGCGTCGTCGTCCTGGCCCAGGAAGAGGCCAAGATGCTCAATCACAACTACATCGGCACGGAGCACATCCTGCTCGGCCTGATCCACGAGGGCGAGGGAGTGGCCGCCAAGGCGCTCGAGTCCCTCGGGATCTCGCTCGACGCTGTGCGCGAGCAGGTGCAGGACATCATCGGCCAGGGGCAGCAGCAGCCGACCGGCCACATCCCCTTCACGCCTCGGGCGAAGAAGGTCCTCGAGCTGTCCCTGCGCGAAGCGCTGCAGCTCGGCCACAACTACATCGGGACCGAGCACATCCTGCTCGGCCTCATCCGCGAGGGCGAGGGCGTCGCCGCTCAGGTGCTGGTCAAGCTCGGTGCCGACCTGAACCGCGTGCGCCAGCAGGTCATCCAGCTGCTCTCCGGCTACCAGGGCAAGGAGCAGGTCGCCGTGGGCGGTGAGCAGCAGCAGCCTCAGGGGGGATCGCAGATCCTCGACCAGTTCGGACGCAACCTCACCCAGGCGGCGCGCGACAACAAGCTCGACCCGGTCATCGGGCGCGAGAAGGAGATCGAGCGGGTCATGCAGATCCTCTCCCGCCGCTCCAAGAACAACCCCGTCCTGATCGGCGAGCCCGGCGTCGGCAAGACCGCCGTCGTCGAGGGCCTCGCCCAGGCGATCGTGCGCGGCGACGTGCCCGAGACGCTGAAGGACAAGCAGCTCTACACGCTCGACCTCGGCTCGCTCATCGCCGGGTCCCGCTACCGCGGCGACTTCGAGGAGCGCCTGAAGAAGGTCACGAAGGAGATCCGCACCCGCGGCGACATCATCACCTTCATCGACGAGATCCACACCCTCGTCGGCGCAGGGGCCGCTGAGGGCGCGATCGACGCCGCCTCGATCCTCAAGCCGCTGCTCGCCCGCGGCGAGCTGCAGACCATCGGCGCGACCACGCTCGACGAGTACCGCAAGCACTTCGAGAAGGACGCCGCGCTCGAGCGCCGCTTCCAGCCGATCCAGGTCGCGGAGCCCTCGCTGCCCCACACGATCAACATCCTCAAGGGTCTGCGCGACCGCTACGAGGCGCACCACAAGGTGTCCATCACCGACGGCGCGATCGTGTCGGCGGCCAACCTGGCCGACCGCTACATCAGCGACCGCTTCCTCCCCGACAAGGCGATCGACCTGATCGACGAGGCCGGCGCGCGCCTGCGCCTCTCGATCCTCTCGGCGCCGCCGGAGCTGCGCGACTTCGACGACCGCATCGCCGTGGTCCGCTCCGCCAAGGAGGCCGCGATCGAGGACCAGGACTTCGAGAAGGCCGCGTCGCTCCGCGACGAGGAGAAGCAGCTGCTCGGTGAGCGCCTGCGCCTCGAGAAGCAGTGGAAGTCGGGCGACGTCAAGGCCACCGGCGTGGTCGACGAGGGCCTGATCGCCGAGGTGCTCGCCCAGGCGACCGGCATCCCGGTCTTCAAGCTCACGGAGGAGGAGTCCTCGCGGCTCGTCTTCATGGAGAAGGCCCTGCACCAGCGCGTCATCGGCCAGGAGGAGGCCATCGCGGCCCTCTCGCGGACGATCCGCCGCACCCGCGCGGGCCTCAAGGACCCCAAGCGCCCCTCGGGCTCGTTCATCTTCGCCGGCCCCACGGGCGTCGGGAAGACCGAGCTCGCCAAGGCGCTCGCCGAGTTCCTCTTCGACGACGAGAACGCGATGATCTCGCTCGACATGTCGGAGTACGGCGAGAAGCACACCGTCTCGCGGCTGTTCGGCGCCCCTCCCGGGTTCGTCGGCTTCGAGGAGGGCGGCCAGCTCACCGAGAAGGTGCGCCGCAAGCCGTTCAGCGTGGTCCTCTTCGACGAGATCGAGAAGGCGCACCCGGACATCTTCAACTCGCTGCTCCAGATCCTGGAGGAGGGTCGCCTGACCGACGGCCAGGGCCGTGTCGTCGACTTCAAGAACACCGTCATCATCATGACCACCAACCTCGGTGCTCGTGACATCGCCGGTGGTCCCGTCGGGTTCCAGATCGAGGGCGACAACGCCACCGGCTACGACCGCATGCGCGGCAAGGTCAACGAGGAGCTCAAGAAGCACTTCAAGCCCGAGTTCCTCAACCGCGTGGACGACGTCATCGTCTTCCCGCAGCTGTCCAAGCCCGAGCTGCTCCAGATCGTCGACCTCTTCATCAAGCGCCTGGGCGACCGTCTGCTCGACCGCGACATGACGGTGGAGCTGACGCAGCCGGCCAAGGAGCGCCTGATCGAGGTCGGGTTCGATCCCGCCCTCGGTGCGCGCCCCCTGCGCCGCGCGATCCAGCGCGAGATCGAGGACCAGCTGTCCGAGCGGATCCTGCACGGCGAGCTCGGCGCCGGAGACCACATCCACGTGGACTTCGCCGACAACGCGTTCGTCTTCACCACGACCCCGCGACTGATCTCGATCAGCGCCGGTGCGTCCACGGGAGCGGCCACGGCCGGCCCGGCGACGCCCGACCTGATGTCGTAGCAGCCTCCCGATCGACCCCGTGCCCGTCCCCTCTCGCGAGGGGGCGGGCACGTCGTCGTTCAGGGGCGGGCGTCCGCTCGCAGGATCCCGCGCCCGGTGCGGCCTAGGCTTGTCGAATGGCCGATTGGAAGTACCCGGTGCGCCGCGCGCGCACGAGCGATGTCCCCTTCATCCAGGAGCTCAGCGAGCCGCTCGTCAACGAGCGCATCCTCCTGGGCAAGGACCGCGTGGTGCTCTACGGCGCCGTGCAGGAGTTCCGCATCGCGGAGGACGGCCACGGCACGGCGATCGGCTGCGGCGCTCTCCATGTGATGTGGGACGACATCGCGGAGGTCCGCACCCTCGCGGTCGCGCAGGACTGGCTCGGGAGGGGCGTGGGCCACCACATCCTGGAGCGCCTCGAGAACGACGCCCGCGAGCTCGGTCTGAAGCGCCTGTTCTGCCTCACCTTCGAGGTCGACTTCTTCACCCGCCACGGCTTCGAGCCGATCGGCGAGAAGGTCGTCGACCCCGAGGTCTACGCCGAGCTGCTGCGCTCTCCCGACGAGGGAGTCGCCGAGTTCCTCGACCTCGCCCGGGTGAAGCCGAACACGCTCGGCAACACCCGCATGCTGAAGACGCTCTGACCGTCGCCACGTCGTAGCCTGTCCCGGTGACTCCGCCGCCCCGCCGCCTGCCCTCCCGGGTCTATCGGCGACGCCGCGCCGGAGTGCTGCTCGCGCTGGTCGTCATCGTCGCGGGTCTGGCGGTCGTGCTGTCGCTGCTCCCGCGGATGACCGCCTCCGACGCCGAGCCGAGCCCCACGCCGACCGTCGTGCTGCCGACGCTCTACCCGACCACCTCGCCCGGCGCGACGCCCGGCGCGGCACCCGCCTGCACGGCCGACTCGGTCGCGGTCACCGCGGTCACGGACGCCACGAGCTACGCGCCCGGCGAGGATCCGCAGCTCTCGCTCTCGCTGGCCAACATCTCCAGCACCGACTGCGTGATCGACGCCGGCACCAGCACGCAGGTCTTCACGATCACCAGCGGTTCCGAGCAGATCTGGACCTCGACCGACTGCCAGACCGGCGCGGCCGACCTCCCGGTGCTCCTCCAGGCCGGCCGCTCGGTGACGGGCAGCGCGCTGACCTGGGACCGGACGCGCTCCTCCGCCGACACCTGCTCCGGCGGACGCGAGGCGGTCGAGGCGGGCGGCGCCGCCTACAACCTGTCGGTGTCGGTCGCCGGCATCCCCTCGGGCTCGCCGACGCAGTTCCTCCTCCAGTAGTCCGCCCGGGGGACGTGCCGGGCGTGCGTCGGCGCGTAGCATCACAGGCATGTGGGGGCTGCTCGGCACGATCCTGTCCGCCTCGACCGGCCGGGCGGGGGTGGTCGCGCGGCGAGCGGCGGCCGTGGCCCTCGCGGTTCCGCTGCTGGTCGGTGGAGCGGCGGCGCAGGCCGTGGCGGCTCCGCAGGCCGTGGCGGGCGTCGTGCGCGCGGATGTGGACGACTTCCGGTTCTCGGAGTACTCGGCCGACTTCCGCCTCGACCGAGACGAGGAGGGCCGCTCGACGCTGACCACCGTCGAGACCTTCGTCGCCGAGTTCCCGCCGTCGCAGAACCGCGGCATGCAGCGCGCGATCCCGCTCGACTACGAGGGGCACCCGACCGACGTCGACCTGGTGTCCGTCACCGACGGCGACGGAGCGGCGCGGCCGGTCGACACCGAGCGCGAGGACGGCTTCCTCCTGGTCACCAGCGCGGCGGACGAGTTCGTCAGCGGCAGCCAGACCTACGTCTTCACCTACTCGCAGCACAACACGACCCTTCCGGGCTCCGGCACCCGCAGCGGCGAGGACGAGTTCTACTGGGACGTCAACGGCACGGGCTGGCGCCAGTCCTTCGACCGCTACGACGTGCGCGTCGAGCTCGCGGGGTCGCTGGGCTCCGCCGCGACGGGGACCGTCAGCTGCTACCGGGGGCCGGGGGGCTCGACGACGCCCTGTCCGATCGGCCGCGACGGCGCGGTCGTCACGGCATCAGGGGAGTCGCTGGCTCCGGGGGAGAACGTGACCGTGGCGATCGGCTTCGCCCCCGGGACCTTCACGCCGCGCGACGACCGCTACCTCGCCTCGGGCTGGTCCTGGGTGCAGCTGGGCGGCCTCGCCGCGGTCCTCATCGGGCTCGGGTTCGCGGTGCGGCGCCGTCGGACGGTGCTCCGCGACGCTCCGGGCCGGCCGACCGTGGTCGCCGAGTACGACCCGCCCGCGGAGGGGCTGTTCCTCTCCGCCGCACTGCTCCGGAAGACGGCGAAGGCGCCCGCCGCCGGGCTCCTGGACGCCGCGGTCCGCGGCCTCGTGCGCATCGAGGAGACGGGGGACGGGCGGAAGCAGGAGTACGCCGTGCGGGTGCTCGACCCCGCGACGACGCCCACGCGACGCGCGGGACGCCCGCGGCCCCTCGCCTCCGACGACCGCGAGTTCCTCGACATCGCCGTGGGCCGGGAGCCTGGTGCGGTGCGCGAGCTCTCGGGCAAGGACAAGGCGTTCGGCAAGGCGGTCGGACAGTTCCGGATCGCGCTGGGCAACCGGGTGACCGAGGCGGGACTGAAGAAGGCCGGGACGATCGGCGGGAGCGTCCTCGTCCTCGTGCCGCTGCTGCTGGGTGTCATGGCCGCCTTCCTGGGCGCGATCCTCCTGATGACCCGTTCCTTCGGCGGCCCGCTCCCGCTCGTGCTGATGCTGGTCGCGATCATTGCGGCCGTCGTCGGGACGATCCTGGTCTCGAGGGTGCCGCTCACGGCGGCGGGCGCGGAGCTGCGCGACCACCTCCGCGGGCTCGAGCTGTACATCCGCCTGGCCGAGGCCGACCGGATCGCGATGCTGCAGTCGCCGCGCGGGGCCGACCGGCGCACGGTCGGACCGGTCGAGGTGGTCGAGGTGACGGAGCGCCTGCTGCCGTGGGCCGTGCTGTTCGGGCTCGAGAAGGAGTGGTCGGCGGAGCTCGCGTCTGCCTACGAGCGCACCGGCGAGGAGCCGGTCTGGTACTACGGGCCGAACGGCTTCCACGCGGCGGCCTTCGCCGGCAGCGTGTCGTCGTTCTCGTCGTCCACGTCGAGCTACGTCGGGTCCTCGTCGAGCTCCTCGAGCGGCGGCGCGGGCGGCGGCGGCAGCTCGGGGGGGGGCGGCCGGCCGCCGCGTCCTCGGCGCCGGAGAGGAGG
>NZ_PSUG01000005.1:0-69841 GCF_002931755.1 Rathayibacter sp. AY2B3
GATGCGCGCGAGCACCTCGCCCTTCAACCGCCTCGCCGACGGCACCGTCCACGACTGGTGACCTGCGGCCGCCCCTCCTCGCCCACCGAGGGAACCCCGGACCGTCGAGGGAGCCCGCTGGTCGTGGCTCCCTCGACGGTCCGGGGTTCCCTCGGCGGAGGAGGGGCGGCCGCAGGTCACCAGTCGTGGACGGTGCCGTCGGCGAGGCGGTTGAAGGGCAGGTAGGCGCGGACGTAGGGGTACTTCCCGGCCTCGTCGACGTCGAGCTCGACGCCCAGGCCGGGAGCGTCGCCCGGATGCAGACGCCCCTCGCTCCAGGTGAACGACTGCTGGAAGACGCTGTCGGTCCGCTCGCCGTGCTTCATGTACTCCTGGATCCCGAAGTTGTGGATCGCCAGGCCCAGGTGCATCGCGGCCGCCATGCCCACCGGGGAGACGTCGGTCGGGCCGTGCATCCCCGACTTGATCTGGTACGGCGCGGCGTGGTCGAGGATCCGCCGGAGATGGGAGACGCCTCCGGTGTGCGTCACCGCGCTGCGGATGTAGTCGATCAGCTGCTCGCGGATGAGGAGCTGGTAGTCCCACACGGTGTTGAAGACCTCGCCGATGGCCAGCGGCGTGGTGGTGTGCTGCCGGACGAGGCGCAGGGCCTCCTGGTTCTCGGCGGGCGTGCAGTCCTCGAGCCAGAAGAGGTCGTACGGCTCGAGGGACTTGCCGAGGGCCGCGGCCTGGATCGGGGTCATCCGGTGGTGGCCGTCGTGCAGGAGCGGGAGCCCCGGCCCGAACTCGTTGCGGACGGCCTCGAAGACGCGGGGGACGTGGCGCAGGTAGGCGCGCGTGTCCCAGTCCTCCTCGGTCGGGAGGCCGCCGCGCTGGGCCGGCTCGTGGTCGTAGCGCACGCCCTCGTTGCCCTCGAGGACCGCGTTGGAGGCGATGCCGTAGATCGACTGCAGCCCCGGCACCGCGGTCTGCACGCGGATCGCGCGGTACCCCTGCTCCTGGTGCTCGCGGATGCTGTCGAACAGCTCGGCGTCCGTCCGCCCGGACGCGTGGCCGTAGGCGAGCAGGCCGGTGCGGGACGCGCCTCCGAGCAGCTGGTAGAGCGGCATACCGGCGGCCTTGCCCTTGATGTCCCAGAGGGCGGTGTCGACCGCCGCGATCGCCGCCATCGTGACCGGTCCGCGGCGCCAGTAGGACGACCGGTAGAGGAACTGCCACGTGTCCTCGATGCGCGAGGCGTCGCGGCCGAGGAGCAGCGGCACGACATGGTCGGCGAGATAGGAGACCACGGCGAGCTCGCGGCCGTTGAGGGTCGCGTCGCCGAGGCCGGTCAGCCCGTCGTCGGTCGTGAGCTTGAGGGTGACGAAGTTGCGGTCGGGGCTGGTGACGACGACCTCGGCCTTGTCGATCTTCATGGGGTGCCTTTCGTGGTGGGGATCGGGTCAGGGGTTCCGGCCGGGAGCGCGGTCCATCGAGAACGCGGCGGTCGAGAGGCCGGGCGCCACGGGCGCGGCCTGGCCGGTGGCCTCGCGGCGCTCGGCGATCTCGGCGACGATCTGCGCGTGCCGGCGGTCGGTCAGCGGGTAGAACGCCATGATCAGCACCGCGAGCAGGGCGGCGACGGCCGGGATGAGGCCGGCCGCGGCGCGGATGCCCCACTCGGCGTGCTCGCTCTGCTCCGCGGCACCGGCCACGTAGCCGCCCCAGGCCAGTGCGTACGCGGCGAGGGCGCCTCCGACCGCCTGACCGGTCTTGCGGGTGAAGGAGAACAGGGCGTAGATGGTGCCCTCGGAGCGGATGCCGGTCTTCCACTCCCCGTACTCGACGGTGTCCGCCTCGATGGCCCAGACGAGCATGTTGACGAGCTGGATGCCGACGTAGGCGAGAACCAGTCCGCCGAAGCCGACCGCCACCGCGTCGCCCGGAGCGAGGAAGACGACCGTTCCGCCGCTGATCATGACCGCGACTCCGGCCATGTAGGCGTTGCGCTTGCCGAACCGCCGCACGATCGTCGGGACGAGGGCGGCCAGCCCGAAGGTCAGGGCGAGCTGGATCAGCGACATCGCGGCGTAGAGGCTCACCGATCCGAGCACGTCGCGCAGGTAGTAGAGCTGCACGGTCTGGAGCGCGAGCGTCCCGGTGAGGAACAGGAACGAGCTGAGGCAGAGGAAGAGCAGCGGCCGGTTGGAGCGGAGGGTCGTCATGCTCTGCCGGAACGTGACGTGCGCGACGTCGCGCTGGACGCGCTCCTTGGCGGTCAGCACGGTGAAGAGGTAGAGGGCGGATCCGACGACGACGAAGCTCAGCGTGACGATCGAGAAGAGCGACTGCAGATCGGCGCCGGGGACGACCAGCGGGGCCATGAAGGTGCCGAGCCCGGCCCCCACGATCGCGCCGCCGATGGCGCGGGCGCTGGCGAGCTTCGCGCGCTCGGTGCCGACCTGCGTCATCGCTCCGGCGAGCGAGCCGTAAGGGATGTTGACGAGGCTGTAGGCGAGGCCGAGCGCGGCGTAGCTGAGGTAGGCGTAGAGGAGCGTGCCGCTCTCGCCGATCTGCGGGACGGAGAAGGTCGCGGCCGAGAGCAGGAGGAGGGGGACCGACCCGAACATCAGGAACGGACGGAACTTGCCGAAGCGCTTGCTGTAGGTGCGGTCCACGACCCGGCCGGCGAAGACGTCGGCGAACGCGTCGAAGATCCGCACGACGAGCAGCAGCGTGCCCGCCGCGGCCGCGGAGATCCCGGCGACGTCGGTGTAGTAGACGAGCAGGAACATCGTGGCGGTGGTGAAGGCGAGGTTGTTCGCCGTGTCGCCGGCTCCGTAGCCGACGATGCTCAGCTTCGAGAGCTTCTGCGTGGCGGGCGCTCCGGGCGCGGTGGTGGTGCGGGGGGTCATGCGGGCTCCTTTACCCGGGCGCGGACCCGTCGGGGATCCGCGCCGCGTCGAGACGGTGCGAAGGGTGGCAAACGGTTGCCGACGGCGCCGGGAGGCGCCGTGTGGAGAGGCGAGGGGAGGTCTAGGCCGCCTGAGCGGCGACCGCGGCGACGAGGGCCGGGTCGTCGGCGAGGCGCGGGTCGACGAGTCGCAGCAGCGCCTCCACGGGCCGGGCGGAGCCGAGGGCGCGGTCGAGGGCGGGGCGCTGCGCGTCGGGCAGCCGGTCTCCCCGCAGCAGCAGCGCGATCCCGTCGGCGACGGCGCGGAGGGAGGCGGCCCCGTCGCGTCCGGCCGCTCGCTCGGCGAGGAGCACGGGCGCGATCCGGATGCGGAGCTTGGCGGTCGCGTCGGCGCCGATCTGCTCGAGGCGGTGCTCGATCCGGGGGTTGCCGAAGCGCTCGAGGAGGGCGGCGCAGTAGTCGTCGGCGTCGAGACCGGCGGGGAGGCCGGCCGCCGCCTCCGCCCAGAACGCCTCGACGGCGCTCCGGCAGGCGGGGTCGGCGATCGCCTCCGCGACGGTGGCGAGGCCCCTCCGGCGGCCGGTGGCGGCGAGGAGCGTGTGCGCCCCGTTGAGGAGTCGCAGCTTGCGCCGCTCGAAGGGCTCGATGTCGTCCACGAAACGGGCTCCGGCGCGCTCCCAGGCGGGTCGGCCGGCCGGGAAGCGGCCGCAGAGGACCCAGTCGCGGAACGGCTCGGTCACGACGGCCGCGGCGTCGGCGGAGCCGATCAGCCGAGCCGCCGCCGCGACGTCCGCTGCGGTGGTGGCCGGGGTGATCCGGTCGACGGAGGTCGACACGAACGAGACGGTGCGGTCGATCCAGTCGGCGAGCGACGGGTCGAGCCGCTCGGCGAGCAGGAGCAGTCCGCCGCGCACCAGGGGGCCGTTGCCGGAGAGGTTGTCGCAGGGGACGACGGCGAGCGAGCCGGAGCCGGCGTCGCGCCGGGCGGCGAGGCCGAGCAGGAGGCGGCCGAGCGCGGTGACCGGCGCCCCTCCCGATCGGAGGGCGGCGAGGTCGCTCCGGACGACGGGGTCGTCCAGGTCGGGGCCGCCGTCCGCGGCGAGACGGTACCCGGCCTCCGTGATCGTCAGCGTGACGATCGCCGTCGCCGGGGCCGCGACGAGCTCGATGAGACGCGCGACGTCCGCGCCGTCGACCGCCTCGACGATGCTGCCCACGATCGTCGCCGAGTCGCCCTCCGGTCCGCGCTCGATCAGGGTGAACAGGCCGCCCTGCGCGGCGAGCTCCTCGGCCGCCCGGGGGCTCCGGCCGGTGAACGCGGCGATGCCCCACTCGTGTTCGTCGTCGACGGCGTGCGTGTACCAGGCCTGGTGCGCTCGGTGGAAGGCGCCGAGGCCGAGGTGGACGATGCGGACGGGAGCCGCCGGCAGGCCCGCGGACGCGCGGTCGAGAGCACCTCCTCCGCCGTGCCCGCTCACAGCTTGAAGACCTTCCGCGGCTGGGCGTCGACGAGGTCCAGGATGACGGCGCTCGCCGTCTCGGAGTCGATCCGCCCCTCGGCGACCAGGCGCGCGAGGAACGCGGCGTCCAGCCTCCGCGCCATGTCGTGACGGGCCGGGATGGAGAGGAACGCGCGGGTGTCGTCGATGAAGCCGGAGCTGCGCGAGAAGCCGGCGGTCTCGGTCACGGCGGCGCGGAAGCGCAGCACCGCGTCGGGCGCGTCGAGGAACCACCACGGCGCTCCGAGGAACACGGACGGGTAGTAGCCGGCGAGGGGAGCGAGCTCGCGCGAGTGGGTGCTCTCGTCGATCCCGAAGAGGACCAGGTGGAAGCCCGGCGCATTGCCGAGCTCCTGCAGCAGCGGCCGGAGGGGCTCGGCGAACCGGGTCGCGACGGGGATGTCGTGGCCGGTGTCCGGACCGAAGCGCTCGAAGGTCGGCCGGTCGTGGTTGCGCAGCACGCCGGCGTGGACGGTCATCACCAGGCCGTCGTCGACGCTCATGCGGGCGGACTGCAGCAGCAGGTGGGCGGCCAGGACGCGGCTGCCCTCGGCGTCGATCGTGCCGGCGCGGGCGCGGGCGAAGAGGGACTGCGCCTCGACGGGGTCGAGGTCGACGGTCAGCGGCTCCAGCACGCCGTGGTCGGCGGAGACGGCGCCGTGGTCGAGGAAGTGCCGGCGCCGGGCGCGGAGGGCCTCGAGGAATCCGGGGAGGCTCGACTCCTTCGTGCCGGTGGCGGCGGCCAGGGCGGCGACGCGCTCGGGCCAGCCGGGGGTGGAGGGATCGAGGTAGGCGTCGGGGCGGAAGGTCGGCAGCACGCGGCCCGGGAACGCCGGATCCTCGGCCAGCGCCCGGTGGACGGCCAGGTCGTCCAGCGGGTCGTCGGTCGTCGCCAGGACCTCGATCCCGAACCGCTCGAAGAGCGCCCGCGGGCGGAAGGCGTCGGACGCCAGCCGGGCCCCGATCGTCGCGAAGAGGGCGTCGGCGTTCGCGGCGTCGGGCTGCTCGGTGACGCCGAACTGCTCGGCGAGGATCGACTGGAGCCAGTAGCCCGACGCGGTGCCCGCGAAGATCCGCCAGTGCGCGCAGAACGTGCGCCACACCTCCTCCGGCCCGGCGAGGCGCTCGCCTCCCGGGATGCCGAGGTCGCCGAGGTCGATCCCGGCGGAGTGGAGCAGCCGGGTGACGTAGTGGTCGTACCGGAGGAAGAGCTCGGCCGCGTCGGCGAAGGGGCGGTCCTCGAGCAGGAGGCGCGGATCCACGTGCCCGTGCGGGGAGAGGATCGGCAGGTCGGCGACGCTCGCGTGGAGGTCGCGGGCGATCGCCCGGGTCGTCGGGTCGATCGGCAGGAGTCGGTCGGGATCGTTCAGCAGCTTCGTCGGCACGGGGCCATCCAAGTATGGGTTGCCGACGGTGTCAACCGATTGCCAAGGCTGTCGCAGAGCGTGGCGCGCGGGGCGTGGACCGGGGTCAGGCGTCGCGGCGCGGCCCCGTCGAGGCCCGCGGCACGAACTCCGTCGGCAGGTCGTCGGCCCGCTCCGGAGGCTCCTCGTCGCCGAGCACCCGGCGGACCGCCCGCTCGCCCATCCGGCCCAGCGGCGCGCTGATGGTCGACAGCGGCGGCGAGGTGAAGTCGCTCCCGAAGATGTCGTCGAAGCCGATGATGCTGAGCTGCTCCGGGATCGCGACGCCCGACTCCTGAGCCGCGCGCATCAGGCCGATCGCCACCAGGTCGTTGTAGGCGATCACCGCGCCGACGCCGGAGGCCGTCACCCGGGCGAGGACGCCCCTCCCTCCCTCGAGGGTCGAGACGCCCGGCCCGATCTCGACGACCGTCATGCCCCGCTGCGGGGCGCGCTCGAGGAGGAGGTCCCACCGTGCGGCGCTCATCCACGAGTCGGGCGGACCGGCGATGAAGGCGAGGGAGCGGTGGCCGAGGGCAGCGAGGTGGTCGAGCGCGGCGTCGATCCCGGGACCGAGGTCGGGCACGATCCCCGCGACGCCGGGGACCACTCGGTTGAGGACGACGACGGGGATGCGCCCGGCCAGCGCGATGATCTCCTCGTCGCTAAGGCGGGTGCTGACGAGGACGAGCCCGTCGGTGGAGGCGGCGATGCGGTCGGCCGCCTCGGCCTCGCGCTCCCCGGACTCCTGCGACTCGGCGAGGATCATCGTGAAGCCGCGGAGCGACGCCGCCCGCTCCGCTCCGCGCACGGCGGGGAAGAAGGCCGGGTTGGTGATGTCGGCCACCAGCAGCCCGAGGGTCGAGGTGCGGCCCGTCGGCAGCGCGCGCGCCATCGGGTTGAGCCGGTAGCCGAGCTCCTTCGCGGCGGCGCGGATCCGCTGCTCGGTCGCGGCGTTCAGCCGTCCGGGCGTGCTCAGCCCGCGGGAGACGGTGGAGGGGGCGACGCCGGCGAGCCGGGCGACGTCGTAGATCGTCGTCGCGGAGCGGCCGCGGCGTCTCGGGGCGGAGGGGCCGGTGGGCGCGTCTTCGCTGGGCACGATCGCGGTCTTCTCTCGAGGGGCACGGCGGCGGACGGGGCGCCGCCCGCCGCCCATGTTGCCACAGGGGCGAGAAGCCCGCCCGGGCCGTCCCTCTCGTCCGGGTCGGGCCGGAGGGGAGGGGCCGCGCTCCGGGAGGCCGTCGTGTCCGGCCGGCCGCCCGCCGCTCCGGTCCCGTCCAGCGCGGTTCCGCGCAGCTCCGCCGCGTCAGCCCCGCTCCGGGAACGCCCCCTCCTCGCGGATGCGCTCGTTGAGCGCCGCCAGGAACACGCCCTCGTCGAGGTCGAGCGGCACCTCGCGTCCCGTCCAGCTCGAGTAGTGGATCGCGTTGGCGAGCCGGACCCCGAGGATCCCCTCCGCCCCGGGCGCGAGCAGCGGCGTGCCGTGCACGATGCTGTCCGCGAAGTCCTGCAGGACGGCCGCGTGCTGCTCGCCCCAGACGGAGCCCGACTCGATCCGCTCCGTGGTGGAGAGATCCGCGGTGTCGTAGCGGCCGGTGAGCAGGAGGCCCACGTCCTCGGCGCTGAGGGCGGCGCTGAGCTCGCGCTCAGGGGCGCTCAGACGGGTGATCGTCGCGACCCGGGAGTCGTCGACGACGATCCGGCCGCGGTCGCCGACGATCTCGAGGCGGTCGGTGCCGATCGGGTCGTGCGTCGTGGTGACCAGCACCCCGGTCGTGCCCCCGCCGAAGTCGGCGAGCACCGTCACCTCGTCCTCCACCGCGATGTCGCGGCACCGCCCGTAGCCGGCCTTCGCGACCACCGACTCCGGCACTCCGCACAGCCACTGCCACAGGTCGAGCTGGTGGGGCGCCTGGTTGACCAGGACGCCTCCGCCCTCGCCTCCCCAGGTCGCGCGCCAGTCGCTCTGGTCGTAGTAGGCCTGGGGTCGCCACCAGGTCGTGATGATCCAGTTCGAGCGCAGGATCCGGCCGATCCCGCCCTCGTCGATGATCTCCTTGAGCCGGCGGTACAGCGGGTTCGCCCGCTGGTTGAACATGATCGCGAAGCGCTGCCCGGGGCGGGCGGCGGCGGCCTCGTTCAGCTCCGCCACCTGCGCGGCGTAGACGCCCGCCGGCTTGTCGACCAGCACGTGCAGCCCGTGCTCGAGCGCATCGATGCCGATCCCGGGGTGGAGGTAGTGCGGAGTGCAGACGACGACGGCGTCGACCTCTCCGCTCGCGAGGAGGGAGCGGTGGTCGGCGTGGAAGGACGCTCCGGGCGCGAGCGCGGCGGCCGCCGCCTCCCGGGCGGGGTCGACGTCGGCGACGGCGGTGACGACGACGTCGCGCACCCGGCCGTCGGCGAGGAAGCGGGCGTAGGAGGAGCCCTGGGCGCCGAATCCGATGATGCCGAGGCGGACGGTGGTCATGGGAGGAGTCCTTCGTTCGAGGTGGAGTGGGGTGTCCGCCCGGGTGCGCTCGGAGCGTAGGCGGCCTGGACGATCGCGAGCGACCTCGCCGCCTCGCGGGGCGAGATCCAGAAGGGCTCGTCCTCGCCGAGGCGGGCGTAGAAGTCGTGCACGAGCAGCTCGTGCGAGGCGCCCCAGTACGAGCGCCCGCCGGATCGGCGCTCCGTGTCCGGGACGACCTCGACGGATCCGTCGTCGTGCCGGACGGTGAGGGCACCGCGCAGCGAGACGGTGGCGCGCTCGGTGCGCAGGCGGAGCTCGACCGGCTCGTCCCACGTGTTGGCCACGGTCGCGTAGAGGACGCTGCGCGCACCGGAGGCGTGGGTGAGCACCAGGTCGGCGGTGTCCTCGACCTCGATCGGCAGCAGGCGCGTGGAGGCGGAGCCGCTCACCGCGACCACCTCGCCGACGAGCCACTGCAGGAGGTCGACGGTGTGGATCGCCTGATTCATCAGCATCCCGCCGCCGCCTTCGGCCCACGTCCCGCGCCAGGGGCGGTCGAGGTAGTAGCCGGGGGTGCGGTGCCAGAGCACGGTCGCGACCGCACCCGTCACCGCGCCCAGGGAGCCGGACGCCAGCAGCTCGCGGAGGCGCTGCGCGGGCGGGTTGTAGCGGTTCTGGAAGCAGACGCCGATGCGCGCCCCGCCCCGCTCGGCCGCGGCGATCACCTGCTCCCCCTCCGCGACGGAGGAGGCGAGCGGCTTCTCGAGGAGCACCGCGACGCCGCGGTCGAGGGCCGCGACCGCCAGCGCGGCGTGCGTGCTGTGCGGAGTGCAGACGTGCACGACGTCGGGGCGGACGGAGTCGAGCATCCGGACCGCCTCGGGGAAGCCCGGCACCGCGTGCCTCTCGGCCGCCGCGGCGAGCCGGCCCGGGTCGGTGTCGCAGACCGCCACCAGCTCCGCGCCGGGCGCCGTGCCGATCGCCGCGAGGTGGACGGAGGAGATGTCGCCGCAGCCGATCACCGCCGCGCGGACGGTCATCGCAGGTCGATCCCGAGCGAGGAGGCGAGCCCCCGGAAGGCCCGAGCGGCCACTCCGAACGCCTCGGGGCCGGAGAATCCGCCGAGGGCGTCCGTGATCGCGAGGTGCGGCTCCAGCGAGGCGACGCCCGTCCAGCCGTCGTCGCGCAGGGCGGTGAGGGTCTCGCGCAGCTGTCCGTCGCCCTCGCCGGCGGGCACCACGGTGCCGGTGGCGGCCACCGCGTCCTTCACCTGCAGGTAGTCGACGTAGGGCCGCAGCGCCGCCCACCCGTCGTCGAAGGGGCGCACCCCGCACTGCACGAAGTTCGCGTTGTCCCAGGCGAGGCGCAGGGCGGGCGAGCCGACGGACTCGACCAGGTCGAGGATCCGCTCGGGGACGTCGCCGTAGATCTCCTTCTCGTTCTCGTGCAGGAGCACCACGCCCTCGCGCTCGGCACGGTCGGCGAGCCTGCGCATGCGCAGCAGGACGTCGTCGCGGATGCTGTCGACCGGGACTCCCTCGCCCCGGTAGAACGAGAAGACGCGGATGCTCGGCGTGCCGAGGGCGTGTGCGACGCGGATGACGCGGTCGAGGCGCGCCACCTCGAGCTCGGGGTCGAGGGCGACGTCGACCTTGCCGATGGGCGAGGCGACGGCCGAGACGGACTGGCCGCCGCGCTCGAGCACCGCGGCGAGGCGGGCGAGGCGCTCGTCGTCGAGGTCGACGACGTTCACGCCCCAGGCGCTGCGCACCTCGATGCTGTGCGCGCCGAGTGCTCGGAGGACGGCGACCTGGACGTCCGGGTCCGGGTCGATCTCGTCGCCGAAGCCGGAGAGGGTCCAGGGTGCGGGGGTCGCGGATGCGGTGGTCGCGGATGCGGTGGTCGCGGATGCGGTGGTCACGGTGCGTGCCTCGTTCTCGTCGTCGGGAACCGGCGGACAGGAGCGCCGCCGTGCCACGACCATACGTGTATTGGCAACCGATTGACAAGATCGGAGGCGCGCCTCTACCGTCGGTGGCGTTCCGGGCCGCGTCGACGTCGGCCCCACCGCGACGGGGAGGACTGCCGTGACCAGGATCGGTGTGCAGGCGATGATGCTGAAGGAGGAGTTCGCCTCGGCGGGCGCCTTCGCGACGCTCCGGGAGGTCCGCGCGATCGGCTACCGGTCGGTGGAGATCTCGCAGATCCCGCTGACGGCGGCGACGGTGGCCGAGCTGCGGCGGGCTCGGGACGAGCTCGGCGTGGAGATCGCGGCGATCTCGGCGGGCCTGGCTCCGGGGGACTCCCCCGGCGCGGCGCTCGAGGGCGGGCTCGCCGGGATCGTCGCCGACGCCCGCGCGCTCGGCGCGCACACGGTCCGGATCGGCATGCTGCCCGCCTCCGCGGCGGCCTCGCCGACCGCTCTGCTCGACTTCGCCGACCGCTGCCAGGTCGCCGCGGCGAGGCTCCGCGACGACGGGCTGCGGCTGCTGCTCCACAATCACCACCTGGAGTTCGCGCGGCACGGCGGCCGGCTCCTGCTCGACGTCGTCGCCGAGCGTGCTCCGCTGCTGGGGCTCGAGCTCGACGTGCACTGGGTGCAGCGGGGCGGGCTCGATCCCGTGACGACGCTGCGCCGGTACGGGGAGCGCATCGCCCTGGTGCACCTGAAGGACTACCGGGTCGGGCCGCCCGCCGACGTGTCCGGCGGGTGGTCCGTGCACGCCTTCACCTCGAACGTGCAGTTCGCCGAGGTGGGGGAGGGCAACCTCGACTTCCCCGGGATCATCGGGACGAGCCTCGCGCTCGGCGTCGAGCACCTCCTCGTCGAGCAGGACGAGCGCTACGGGCGGAGCGCGCTCGACTGCCTGCGGACCTCGCACGCGAACCTCGTCGCGATGGGCTTCGCGGACCTGTTCTGAGGAGCGGCCGAGGCTCCTCCCCAGGCGTAGGAGCGGCCCGTCCTCCACCGATCCGGGGTCCGGTTCCCCGCCGCGCCGGGCGCGACGACAGGCTCGACCCGTCGACGGAGGAGGTGGTGGCGATGGTCGTCCCGGACAGCGTGCTCGGAGTGATGGCGCTCGTCGCGCTGGTGCTGCCCGGGGTGCTCTACGCCTCCGTGCGGGTCTGGGCGGCGGGGTTCCGCTGGACGGACCACACGGTCTCCGCGCGCCTGTTCGAGGCGGTCCTGGTGAGCATCGCGCTCGACGCGGCGTACCTCGTCGTGGCGGGCGAGGAGCTGATGCGCCTGGCGGCCGATCCCCGTGCGGCGGTGCTGCAGGAGCCGAGGGCCGTGGGCTGGTGGATCCTCGTGCTCGGAGTGCTGGTGCCGGCGTCGCTCGGCTCGGCGCTGCACGTGCGGCTGCGGTGGTGGCGGCCGCCGTGGCCGGTGCTCCGGAGGCGGGGGCTCGGCTGGGTGCGGGTCCCGGCGGGGCGGGCGACGGCCTACGAGAGCGTGCCGACCGCAGGGGACAAGGTGGCGGCGGGGCGAGTGGACAGCTGGGTGTGCGCTGAGCTGCCGGATGGGCGCCGGGTCGGGGGCTGGTTCTCGTCCGACAGCTTCGTGTCGACCTCGACGCGATCTCGCGACATGTACATCGAAGAGCAGTTCACCGTCCGCGAGGATGGGACTCTCGGGGAGCGGATCGAGGACACGGCTGGAGTCTGGATCTCGCTGCCGGACCACTCCCTCGTGGAGTGGCGCACCGCCCCCGAGGCGGGAACCGACAGGAGGAGCGCGACGTGACCGAGAAGATCGTCTGGAAGTTCGGATCGGTCGCCAGGGGCCGTCGGCCCGTCTGGGGGCGCTCCGCCCCGGCCGTCCCTCCGACCTCGCCCTCAGGGGTCTACTACCCGCCCTCTCACCCGAACGCTCCGCCCGAGAAGAAGTAGCGGGATCCGCCGGGGTCCGCCTCCGCTCCGCGCAGCGGAGGACAATGGAGGGACCCCCAGCGAAGGAGACCACCGTGGATCAGCCGCGCATGAACGTCGAGTCGTTCAACCTCGACCACCGCACCGTCGCCGCGCCGTACGTGCGCCTCGCCGACGCGAAGACGCTGCCCGGAGGCGACCACCTCGTCAAGTACGACGTGCGCTTCACGCAGCCCAACCGCGGGCACCTCGAGATGCCCACCGTGCACTCGCTCGAGCACCTGTTCGCCGAGAAGTCCCGCAACCACTCCGACCGCGTGATCGACTTCTCGCCGATGGGCTGCCAGACCGGCTTCTACCTGCTCCTCTCGGGCGAGCCCGAGCTCTCCGAGGTGCTCGGCCTCGTCGAGGCGACGCTCCAGGACATCACCGAGGCCGACGAGGTCCCGGCGGCCAACGAGACCCAGTGCGGCTGGGGCGCCAACCACTCCCTCGAGGGGGCGCAGGAGGCGGCGCGCACGTTCCTCGCGCACCGCTCGGAGTGGGAGACGGTCACCGCGTGAGCACGGCGATCGTCCTGGTCGCGATGGACGAGGAGGCCGTGCCGTTCCTCGCCGCCGCGACCAGCGCCTCCGAGCCCCGCGCCGTCGGCAACGCGCTGCAGTGGGAGCTCGAGCTCGACTCCCGGGCGGTGCTGCTCGTCCGCACCGGCATCGGTCTCGTCAACGCGTCCGGCGGTCTCACCGCGGCGATCCTGCGGGAGGCCGGCGAGCGGCCGCTCGTGGTGAGCGCGGGGACCGCCGGCGGCCTGGGCGCCGACGTCCGCGTGGGCGAGGTCGTGATCGGCGCCGAGCACGTGCAGACCGACGCCGATGCGCGGGCGTTCGGCTACGCGCTCGGGCAGGTCCCGGGAATGCCCGCCCGCTACTCCGGGGACGACGCGGCGCTCGCCGCGGAGCTCGACCTGCCCGAGGGGCCGCCGGTGCGCCGCGGCCTGATCGTCTCGAGCGACGTCTTCGTCTCCAGCGCCCACGTGGACCGCGTGCGGAGCGACTTTCCCGGCGCGCTCGCCACCGACATGGAGTCGGTCGCACTCGCGCAGACGGCGCACGTGCACGGGCTGCCGTTCGTCTCGGTCCGCGGGATCTCGGACCTCTGCGCCCCCGGCGAGTTCGAGGCGCACGTCGACGACGCGGCCGACCGCTCCGTCGCCGTGGTGCGGGCGCTGCTGCGCGGGCTCGGCGACCGGAACTGACGGACGGGCGGCCCTCCGCGACAGCGCGGGAGGGCCGCCCCGCGGGGTCAGTCGTTGCCGACGTGCTGGTCGCCGGCCTCCTGGGCCTTGTCGACCTGGCCGGCGAACTTCCCGCCGGTCGCGGAGTCGGCGGCGTCGCCCGCCTTGTCGAGTCCCTTGTCGGTCAGCTCCTCGCCCTTGTCGCTGTTCGCGGCGTTCTTCGCCTTGTCCGCGAGTCCTCCGAGATCCACCATGGGGTCGTTCCTTCCGTCGATGAGCGCCCGTCGAGCGGCGGGCCGTCGCCAGTCTCCGCCGATCGCGGAGGGTCGGCGCGGGGGTTGCGGCGCAGGGCCGCCGCGAGGAGGATGCACCGCCGACCCGACCCGACCCGACCGGCTCGGCCCGACCCGCCCCGTCAGCCCGCTGCGCCGAGCCCCGTCACCGCACCGGCGATCGCCGTCGTCTCCTCGCCGTCCGGCCAGCGCAGCCGCACGCCCGGCTCCGTGACGACGCCGCCCACCACGGCCGTCGCGGTCCAGGGCGTGCCCATCCGCGACTCCCCCCGCCGGTCGGCGGTGATCATCGCGAAGCCGGGGAAGCAGCCGAGCCAGTCGGCGGTGCCGGCCGCCTCGGGGACGGGGACCGCCGCGAGGTCGAGCACCGCTCCTCCTCCGCTGGCTTCGGCGAGCATGCCGACCGTCCCCACCAGCCCGGCCATGCTCACGTCCTTCGCAGCCCTCGGCCGCGCGAGTCCGACGGAGGCGGCCATCGCCCGGAGCTCCTCCGCGCGCCGCGACGAGGTCGAGTCCCACTGGGCGCCCGCGAAGCCGGGCCGCCAGCCGCCGCCGAGGTCGGCCGTCAGCGAGAGCTCGTCGCCCGGAGCGGCGGCGCCCGGCACCGGCTGCGCGGCACGGCCGAGACCGGTCACGCTCAGTGCCGCCGGCACTCCGAGCTGGGTGTGCCCGCCGAGCACGGGGACGCCCCAGGCGGCGGACGCGGCCCGCAGACCGCTGACGATGCGCGCGGCGGCGGCGGCGTCGCGAGCGCCGATCGCGTCCATCAGCCCGATCCCGGTCGCGCCCATCGCGGTCAGATCGTTGACGTTGACCAGCACGGAGCACCACCCCGCCCACTCCGGGTGCCGCTCCACCATGGACGGGACGATCGCGTCGCAGACGGCGACCAGGTCGCTGCCCGGCACCGGTGCTCCGTCGTCGCCGACGAAGCCCGCCCCGCCGAGGCCGCCGTCGGCCGCCAGCGGAGCCAGCAGGGCGCCGAGGGCCGCCTTGGCCGCGGTCGCCGCCCGGTCGAGCCGGTCGATCGGCCAGCGCATCCGGGCGTGCTCGATTCCGGCGACGGTGCTCGTGCCGATCCTCCGCCAGCCGAGCCGCCGGAACAGCACCTCGTTGCGCAGCTGCACCGAGGCCTCGAAGCGGAGCACCCCGCGCGCCTCCGCCTCTGCGCAGGCCGCGCGCACGAGGGCGGCGCCGATCCCGGAGCCGCCCCGCGCCTCGCGCGCCACCACCAGGCGGCTGCCGGTCCACCAGCCCAGGTCGCGTCCGCCGCCGACCGGCGCGAGACGGACCCCGCCGACCACCGCGCCGTCCGGAGCCACCGCGACGAGCACCACCGAGCGCGGATCGTCGTCGGAGTCGTCGTGGTCGTCGCCCGCGAACATCCCCTGCTCGGCGACGAAGACCTCGCGCCGCAGGGCCCGGTGCGCGGCGAGCTCGCGCTCCTCCGCGCGCACCACCGTGAACGGAGGGGCGACGCGCACGCCCTCGAGGATCGAGAGCTCCACCATCAGGCGCCGGCCGTCTTCAGGACGCCGCACGCCCCGCACGCCGCGCAGCCCGCGCTCTGACCGCTGCTCAGCATCCCGGCCTCGATCAGGAGCGCGGCGACCTCGGCGCTGACCCGCTCCAGGAGCGACCCGGCCGGCGGGAGCACGTGGTCGACCTCGGTCGCGAGTGTCCCGCGCAGCGGACGGAAGGGCACCACGAAGGGGTAGACCCCCATCCCGATCAGCTCGCGGGCGCTCGCGACCAGCTCGTCCGGGTCCTCGCCCAGGCCCACCAGGAGGTAGGTCGAGACCTGGTTGCGGCCGAAGATCCGCACCGCCTCGCGCCACGCCCAGCGGTACTCGTCCAGGCTCACCCGCGCCTTGCCCGGGGTCCAGCGCTGCCGCACCGCGTCGTCCATCGACTCCACGTGGATGCCGATCGAGACGGCGCCCGCGTCCTTCAGCGCCTGCAGCGCCGAGACGTCGGACGGCGGCTCGCACTGCACCTGGATCGGCAGCCCGGGGACCGCCGCGAGCACCGCGCGGACGCAGCGCGCGAGGTGGGCCGCTCCGCGGTCGCGGCCTTTGGAAGTGCCGGTGGTCATCACCATCTGGCGCACGCCGTCGAGGCGGACCGCCGCCTCCGCGACCTCGGCGAGCTGGGCCGGGGTCTTGACCGCGATGGTCGCGCCGGCCTCGAGCGAGGCCTCGATCGCGCAGAAGCGGCAGCGCTCCGCCTCGTCGTAGCGCATGCAGGTCTGCACGACAGTGGTCGCGAGGATGTCGCGGCCGTGCAGCCGGGCGATCTTCTCGTAGGAGACGCCGTCGGCGGTGTCGAGGTCGTAGAAGCGCGGGCGGCGGACGGGAGTCACGTCCAGGCCGATGTCGGCGCCCTCGAGCAGGAGGCGGTTCCCGCTCACCACGTAGGGGCTGTCGGGGTTCACCGGGATCGCGGCGCCCAGGCCGCCGAGCATCACGTGCCCGTCGTCGCTCGGGCCGGCGCCGGCCTCGCGGTGCACCGGTGCCTCGACGCGGATGCCCTGCAGGGCGATGTCGACGCGGGTGCGGAGGGCGGAGGGGCCGGTGCGGCGGATCCCGGTCGAGTGCGGGCCGGAGTGCGCCCCGCCCGTCGCCGGTGGCGAGGACGCGGGGGAGGGACTGCGGAGATCGGTCACGAGGACTCCTTCGTGGCACCGCGGTGCGGGCCGGACGGGCCGCGCACAGCGGCGGCCGGGATGTCGGTGCGGTCGTCTCGCCCCCCAGTCAAGGCGCATCGTGTTTCGCCCTCGTGACGGGAGGAACGCGGTCTCGTTACGGATGCGCCGTCACGGGAGCTTCTTCCGGTGGAAACCACTCCGAAACATCCCGGCCGTTGACTGGACGCGTTCCACTCCGCACCACTGCTCCACCCCGGCGGACGTCTTCCCGCGTCGTCTCAGCGCATCCCGCCGGAGCCATGCACTCGCACGCCGCTTCGGCGGACCGACACCAGGAGGAACCATGTCCGTCTCCCAGGAGATCGAAGACCAGGTCAGCGCCAACATCGAGAAGTCGCGCTCCGAGATCGCCCACCCGGCGCTCCCGAAGGGCAGCAACCTCTACGGCTCCACCAAGGTCTTCCCCGACTACCAGGCCGAGCCCGGGGAGTCGTACCTGACCCTCGTGCACGGCATCGCCCACGAGTCCTCGGTCAGCTTCGTCGCGGTGCTCCAGGCCACCCGCGCGGCGCGCAAGGGCTACGAGTCCGCGCTCTACTTCTACGGGCCCGGCACCATCAACGCGATGGCCACCCGCGGCTTCCCGACGGTCGGCGACTCCGGATTCCCCGGCGAGCAGAACCTCAACAACGCGATCGAGACCTTCATCCAGGAGGGCAACCGCGTCTTCGTCTGCCGGTTCGGCATGGCGCTGCACGGCCTCCGCGAGGAGGACCTGATCGAGGGCTGCATCCCCTGCCACCCGCTCGACGTGCAGGACGCGCTCATCCACTACGCCCGCAAGGGCGCGATCATCAACTCCACCTACAACCTGTAGGCGATCGCGATGACCCTCGTCGGATCGGTCGCGGCGAACTTCACCCGCGACCTGGAGCAGAACTACGCCCTCATCGCCTCTCTGGCGGAGGAGGCCCGCGAGAGGGGAGTGCGCTTCCTCGTGCTCCCCGAGGCCGCGATCGGCGGCTACCTCTCCTCACTCGGCAACCACGGCGACACGGTCGCCACCACCCGCCGCTCCCTCCCGCCGGCGGTGCGCCTGGACGGGCCGGAGCTGCGGCGGGTGCAGGAGATCGTCGGCGACCTGATGGTGGCGATCGGCTTCTGCGAGCTCGACGACGACGGCCAGACCCGCTACAACGCGGCCGCGCTGCTGGACGGCGGGCAGGTGTACGGCAGCTACCGCAAGGTGCACCAGCCGCTGGGCGAGCACCTCTCGTACTCGCCGGGCCCGGGCTACGGCACCTTCGAGACGCCGGTCGGCCGGGTGGGCCTGCAGATCTGCTACGACAAGGCGTTCCCCGAGGCGGCCCGGTCGATGGCGCTGGACGGCGCCGAGATCATCGCCTCGCTCTCGGCGTGGCCGGCCGCTCGGACGGCGACGGCCGAGAACCTGCAGGAGGACCGCTGGACCTACCGGTTCAACCAGTTCGACATCGCCCGCGCCCTCGACAACCAGGTGTTCTGGCTCGCCTCGAACCAGTCGGGGACCTTCGGCTCGCTCCGCTACGTCGGGAACGCGAAGGTCGTCGATCCCGGCGGCAACGTGCTCGCGACGACGCTGCTCGGAGCAGGCACGGCCGTCGCCGACATCGATGTGCGCGGCACGTTCGAGGCGATGCGCGGCGGGATGTTCCACCTGCGCGACCGTCGGCCCGACGCCTACGACATCGACCGCGTCTGGAATGGAGGACTCGTCCATGCCTGAGATGACCTTCCACGTCCGCTGGCCGGACGGCTCGGAGGAGCGCTGCTACTCGCCGAGCCTGGTCGTGCACGAGTTCCTCGGGACCGGGACCGCCTACTCGATCGAGGACTTCGTCGCCCGTTCGAGCGAGGCGCTGCGCATCGCGTCGGACCGGGTGCGGGAGCGGTTCGGGTTCGCCTGCACCTCCGCGATGCAGCAGGAGTCCGACATCCTCCGCACGGCGCAGCGCTTCGAGGGCGGCACGGTCAGGGTGCTCGCGATGGAGCCGCCGGCCCCGGCCGGGCAGCGGGTGCGGCCGTGAGCGCCGTGATCGAGCCCGGGCGCCACGTCGAGGTCGCGGTGGTCGGAGGCGGGCAGGCCGGGCTCTCGATCAGCCGGCACCTGGTCGACGACGGCATCGAGCACCTGGTGCTCGAGCGCGCGAGCATCGGCCACGACTGGGTCGACCGCCGCTGGGACGCCTTCACCCTCGTCACGCCGAACTGGCAGTGCCGCCTCCCCGGGTACGCCTACGACGGGCCGGACCCGGACGGCTTCATGACGCGCGACGAGGTGCACGCGTGGGTCCGCCGCTACGCGCAGAGCTTCGACGCCCCCGTGGTGGAGGGCGTGGAGGTGAGCCGACTCCGCGAGCGCGCCGGGGGAGGGTTCGAGCTGGTCACGAGCGCGGGCTCGATCACGGCCGACCAGGTCGTCGTGGCGACCGGCGGCTACCACCGCCCGGTCCTCCCCGCCGTCGCCGCGCGGCTGCCGGCGGACGTGCTGCAGCTCCACTCCGCCGACTACCGCTCGCCGCAGGCGCTCCCGCCCGGCGGCGTGCTCGTCGTCGGCTCCGGGCAGTCGGGCGCGCAGATCGCCGAGGACCTCTTCCTCGCCGGGCGCGACGTCCACCTCGCCCTCGGCAGCGCGCCGCGGGTGGCGCGCTTCTACCGGGGCCGCGACTGCGTCGCCTGGCTCCAGGACATGGGCGTGTACGACGTGCCCGTCCACGCGCAGGTCGGCGGGCTCACCAAGCGGGAGTCGACCAACCACTACGTGACGGGGCGCGGGGGCGGGCGGGACATCGACCTGCGCACCTTCGCCCGCGACGGGATGCACCTCTACGGCCGGCTGGCCGAGGTGGAGGGGTCGCGGCTGCGCTTCGCCCCCACGGCGGAGGCGTCGCTCGACTACGCGGACTCGGTCGCGGAGTCGATCAAGGACGACATCGACCGCTACATCGCGGCGCACGGCATCGACGCTCCCGAGGAGGCCCGCTACCGTCCGGTCTGGCGGCCGGAGTCCGAGGCGACCGGGCTCGACCTCGCGGGCATCGGCAGCGTCGTCTGGGCGGTCGGGTTCCGCTCCGACTACCGCTGGGTCGAGATCGGCGTGTTCGACGGCGCCGGCCACCCCACCCACCAGCGCGGAGTGACGAGCGTGCCGGGCCTGTCGTTCCTCGGGCTGCCGTGGCTGCACACCTGGGGGTCCGGCCGCTTCGAGGCGATCGCCCGCGACGCGGGGCACCTGGCGGAGGAGGTCCGGCGCGTGCGCGAGGCGGGGCGCTTCACGCGGGAGCGCGAGCCGGATCTCGCCGGATAGCCTCCTCGCATGACGGAGACGGTGATGGGTGCGGTCGCAGCGCACTTCGGTCGCGACATCGACCGCACCCTCGCCAAGCTCGCCGGCATCATCGCCCACGCGCGCGAGCGCTCGGTCGACCTGCTGGTGCTCCCGGACGCGACCCTCGGCGGCTACCTGCTCGACCTCCAGCACCCCGGGCCGGACCTGCCGCCGAGCCTCGAGCTCGACGGGCCGGAGGTCGCCCGCGTGGCCGAGCTGGCGGGCGATCTCACCGTGTGCTTCGGGATCGCGGAGCGCGCGCTCGAGGGCGGGCGCGAGCTCCGCTACGACACCGCCGTCTGCGTGCACGGCGGGCGCGTGATCGGCACCCACCGCAAGGTCCACCTGCCGCTGGGCGAGTCCGAGGCGTACCTGCCGGGCAGCGGCTTCGCCGCCTTCGACTCGCCGATCGGGAGGATGGGGATGCTGATCGACTTCGACAAGACCTTCCCGGAGTCCTCGCGTTCGCTGGCCCTCGACGGCGCGGAGGTGCTGGCCTGCCTCAGCGCGTGGCCCGCGAGCGTGACCGACCGCTCCGATCGGATCCGCAACGACCGCCAGGCCCACCTGTTCGATCTCTACGACTGCGCCCGCGCCGCCGAGAACCAGGTCTACCTCGTCTCCTCGAACCAGACCGGCGTGCTCGGCGGCCTGCGGTTCCTCGGGCAGGCGAAAGTCGTGGACCCGGCGGGAGAGATCGTCGCGAAGACCTGGGCGAAGGGCGGGCTCGCGCTCGCCTCCGCCGACGTCGCCGGCTCCGTCGCCCGCGCCCGCCGCACGATGCACCACCTCCGCGACCGCGCGGAGCACGCCTACCGGAGCTGAGATGCGGATCCGCCTGCTGACCTACTCCACCCGGCCGCGCGGCGGGGTGGTGCACACCCTCGCCCTCGCTGAGGCGCTCGCGCGCGCCGGACACGACGTCACGGTGCACACCCTCGCCCGAGGCGGCGACGCCTCCTTCTTCCGCCCCGTCGATCCGTCCGTGAGCGTGCGGGTGGTGCCCTTCCCGCACCGCGAGGGCGAGCCGGTCGGCGCCCGCATCGTGCGGTCCATCGCGGCGATGGCCGAGGCCCTGCGGGGTGAGGACGCCGCGGTCGTCCACGCGCAGGACTGCATCTCGGCCAATGCGGCACTCGCCGCCGGACTCGCGCCGATCCGCACGATCCACCACCTGGACGACTTCACCACCCCGGAGCTGCGGGCCTGCCACGACCGCGCCGTCCGGCTCCCCCGGGCCCGGCTGTGCGTGTCCGCCGCCGTCGCCGAGGAGGTGCGCGCGGGCTGGGGGCTGCTGCCCGACGTGATCCCGAACGGTGTCGACGCGGCGCGGTTCGCGGCCGCCGTCGACGATCCGCTCACCGGGGCCTGGCGCGCCGAGCTCGGCCCGTACCTCCTCGCCCTCGGCGGCATCGAGCCGCGGAAGGGCAGCATCGAGCTGCTCGAGGCGTGGGCTCTGCTGCGCGAGCGCGGCCACGACGTCGCGCTGGTGCTCGGCGGCGGCGAGACCCTGTTCGACTACCGCGAGTACCGGGCCGCCTTCGACCGGAGGGCTCTCGAGCTCGGGGTCGCCCCGGTGATCCTCGGCACCGTTGCGGAGGAGAGGCTCGCTCCGCTCGTCGCCGGCGCCTCCGCGCTGGGCTTCGTCTCGGTGAAGGAGGGGTTCGGGCTGGCGGCGATGGAGGCGCTCGCCGCGGGGGTGCCGGTCGTGGCGCGGGAGCTGCCGGTGATCCGCGAGGTGTTCGGGGACGCGGTCCGCTACGGGCGGGACCCCGCTTCCTTCGCCGACGCACTGGAGGAGGCCCTGACGCTGCCCTCGCCGGACGGCCGGGCCCTGGCCGCCTCGCACTCCTGGAACGACGTCGCGGCCGCGCACCTGCGGTTCTACGAGCGCGTGCTCGACGGCTCGGTCCAGGACTCGGGAGGAACTCCTCCGGACGGGCCGGGATCCGCGAGAGCGGGCGCCCCCGGATGACTCCGTCCTGCAGCGTGGACACGATCGGACGCCGCCGGTGACCCGCCGGTCGATCTCGCGCATCGTCACCGGCCTCGCCGACGCCGATCCCGACCGGATCGTCGCCGTGGCGGACGAGGGCGCGCTGACGGCGGGGGAGCTGGACCGCGAGAGCGCCCGCCTCGCCCGCGCCTACCGCGAGCTCGGCGTCCGGACCGACGACCTCGTCACCGTCTCGCTCCCGAACTCGCTGGACGCGCTCGTCGTCTGCGCGGCGATCTGGAAGGCGGGCGCCGTGCCGCAGCCGGTCTCGACCGGGCTGTCGGCGGCGGAGCGCGCCGAGGTGGAGCGGATCGCGCGGCCGGCACTCGTCATCGGCGCACCCTCCTCCTCCGCCGCCGTCCCGTGGCGGGCGGGCGACTGGCGGCCCGGGCCCGAGGTGCCGGCCGGCCCGCTCGAGGACCGGTGGGCCTCGTCCTGGAAGGCGCCCACCTCCTCCGGCAGCACCGGGCGGCCGAAGGTGGTGCTCGCCGCGGGCCCGGCGCTGCTGGACCCGGAGGCGCCGGTCGCGCCGTTCCTGCCGCGCGAGGGCGTGCAGCTGGTGAGCGGTCCGCTGATGCACTCGGCGACCTTCACCTACGCCTTCCGCGGGCTGATGACCGGGCAGCGCCTGGTGCTGCTGCCGCGATTCGACGCCGCCCGGGTCCTCGCGGCGATCGAGGAGCACCGCGTGACCTGGACCCTGCTCGTCCCGACCACGATCCGCCGCCTGCTGGCCGCGCCCGAGCGGTCGAGGACGGACGTGTCCTCACTCGCGACGGTGCTGCACCTCGGAGCGCCCTGCGCGCCCGCCGACAAGCGGGCGCTGATCGGCTGGCTCGGGCCGGAGCGGGTGGTCGAGGTCTACGCGGGCAGCGAGTCGAACGGGCTGACGATGATCACGGGGCGGGAGTGGCTGGAGCGTCCGGGCAGTGTCGGGCGGCCGATCGGCGGGACGACGCTCCGCATTCTGCGGGAGGACGGCACGGAGGCTCCGACCGGCGAGCTCGGCCGCATCTGGCTGCACCGGGGGGAGGCCCCCGCCTACCGCTACCTCGGCGCCGGCTCGCGGCGGACGGAGGAGGGCTGGGACACCCTCGGCGATGTCGGCCGCGTTGACGGGGACGGGTGGCTCTGGGTGGTCGACCGCGCCGACGACCTGATCCTCCGGGGCGGAGTGAGCGTCTGGCCGGCGGAGGTCGAGCGGGTGCTGGAGGCACTGCCCGGAGTCCGCGGGGCGGTCGCCTTCGGCGTGCCGGACGCGGAGCTGGGGCAGGCGGTGGAGGCGGTCGTCGACGTGGGCGAGGCGGACGCGGACCCGGCCGGCCTGCTCGCTCGGGCGAACGCCGAGCTGGGCGCCGAGCGGCGCCTCCGGGCTCTCCGGATCGTGCACGAGCCCGTCCGGAGCGACGCGGGCAAGGTCCGCCGCTCCGCGCTCGCCCCCGCGGCGGAGACGCTCGGGATCCGCCGTTCCGCCGGTGCCCCGGATGGGCCAGAGTGGGCCCAGCGCCCCCGCGCACCGACCCCCAGGGAGACCCGATGAAGTACATGCTGATCATGCGCGCGACCGATGCGGCGAAGGAGGCCTACGCCGCGATCCCGTTCGACGAGATCATCACCCGGATGGGTCAGTACAACGAGGCCATGATCGAGGCGGGCGTGCTGCTCTCGGGCGACGGCCTGGCCGACGACATCGCCTCCTCCGGCTTCGTGGTCGACTTCTCCTCCGAGCCGCCGACCGTCGTCGACGGCGCCTACGGCCCGACGGAGTCGCTCTTCAACGGCTTCTGGATCATCGGGGTCGACTCCAAGGAGCAGGCCCGCGAGTGGGCGCTGCGCTGCCCCCTGGTGCCCGGCAACCGCCTCGAGGTGCGCCGGATCACCGACGAGAGCGACTTCGCGGACTTCGCCGACAACGAGTACGTGCAGAAGGAGGCCGGCTGGCGCGAGGACGAGGCGGCCCGCGCCTCCGGCGACTGACGCCGCGGCGGGCGTCACGCCTCGGTGACGACGCCCGCCTCGACGTGCCAGTGCCGCGTCAGCTGCACCGTCTCGAGCATCCGCCGGTCGTGGGTGACCAGCAGCAGCGTGCCCTCGTACGCCTCGAGCGCCTCCTCCAGCTGCTCGATGGCGACGAGGTCGAGGTGGTTCGTCGGCTCGTCCAGCACCAGCAGGTTCGTGCCGCGGGCCTGCAGGAGCGCCAGGGCGGCCCGCGTCCGCTCGCCCGGCGAGAGCTCGCCGACGCGGCGGCCGACGTGGTCGGCCTTCAGCCCGAACTTCGCCAGGAGCGTGCGCACCTCGGCCGTCGGCCACTCGGGCACCAGCGCCTCGAACGCGTCCGCGAGCGGCACCTCGGCGGCGAGCATCCCGCGGGCCTGGTCGATCTCGCCGATCGCGACGCTCGCGCCGAGTGAGGCGCCGCCCTCCTCCGGCTCTGCGCGGCCGAGGAGGAGCGACAGCAGCGTCGACTTGCCGGCGCCGTTGGGCCCGGTGATGCCGATCCGGTCGCCCGCGTCGACCTGGAGCGACACCGGCCCGAGCGTGAAGGAGCCGCGGCGGGCGACCGCGCCGTTCAGCGTCGAGACGACCGAGCTCGAGCGCGGGGCGCTGCCGATCGTGAAGGCGAGCTGCCACTCCTTGCGCGGCTCCTCGACCTCCTCGAGCCTCGCGATCCGGCTCTCCATCTGGCGCACCTTCTGCGCCTGCTTCTCGCTCGACTCCACCGAGGCCTTGCGGCGGATCTTGTCGTTGTCGGGGGCCTTCTTCATCGCGTTGCGCACGCCCTGGCTCGACCACTCCCGCTGGGTGCGGGCGCGGGAGACCAGGTCGGCCTTCTGCTCGGCGAAGTCCTCGTACTTCTCGCGGCGCTGGCGGCGCGCGGTCTCGCGCTCCTCCAGGAAGGCGTCGTAGCCGCCTCCGTAGACCCGGTTGGTGCCCTGCGCGAGGTCGAGCTCGAGCACGCGGGTGACGCTGCGGGCGAGGAACTCGCGGTCGTGGCTGACGAGCACCGCGCCGCCGCGGAGTCCGCGGACGAAGGCCTCCAGGCGCTCCAGGCCGTCGAGGTCGAGGTCGTTGGTCGGCTCGTCGAGCAGCACCACGTCGAAGCGCGAGAGCAGCAGCGCCGCGAGGCCCACCCGCGCCGCCTGCCCGCCGGAGAGGGAGGTCATCGTCGAGGAGGCCGCCGCGGCGCCGAGCGACAGGCCCAGGTCGGCCAGGACGACCGGGGTGCGCTCGTCGAGATCGGCTGCTCCGCTCGCGAGCCAGCGGTCGAGCGCGAGGGCGTAGCGGTCGGCGATCGAGCCGTCGGGATCGGGGTCGGCCAGCGCGGAGGCGGCGGCGTCGAGCTCGGCGGAGGCCTCGGCGCAGCCGGTGCGGCGTGCGATGTACCCGGCGACGGTCTCGCCCTCGCGGCGCTCGTGCTCCTGCGGCAGCCAGCCGACGAACGCGTCGCCCGGCGAGAGCACGACGGAGCCCTCGAGCGGGGCCGTCTCGCCGGCGAGGATGCGCAGGAGTGTCGACTTGCCGGCTCCGTTCGCCCCCACGACGCCCACCACGTCCCCGGGGGCGACCGTCAGGTCGAGTCCGTCGAACAGGGTGCGATGCGCATAGCCTCCGGAGAGGCCCTTGGCGACGAGGGTGGCGGTCACCGGTCCAGCGTAGGCGCGGGCGACTCGCTAGACGGTCTGGTGATCAGCCGGTCTAGAATGTTCTGATGAGCGACACGAGCCTGCGGAGCGGCGCCGGGTACTGGTACCCGGACGAGTCGTCCACCCGCCGCGCTGTCGAGGTGCTGAGCGCCATGCGCACGTACCGCGTCTCCGAGGTCTCGATGCGCCGCCGCACGCGCGAGCGGATGGCGATGGGCGAGACGGACCTGATCGCCATCCAGTACCTGCTCCGCCAGCAGCGCAAGGGCGAGCTGGTGACCGGCAAGGACCTGGCGTCGCACCTCTCCATCTCCTCCGCGTCGACCACGGTCCTCATCGACCGCCTGGTCCGCAGCGGCCACCTCGTGCGCAAGCCCAACCCGACCGACCGACGCGGGATCGTCGTGGAGGCGACGGTCGACAGCGACGACGAGGTGCGCGCGACGCTCCAGGAGATGCACCGCCGGATGCTCGCGATCGCCGAGGACCTGGACGCCCCCGAGGCCGAGGTCGTCGTCAACTTCCTCCGCCGGATGAGCGCGGCCGTCGACGAGATCGACGCGGAGCACGGCGACGGGCACGATACGGACGACGCGGGACGGGCGGAACCCTCCGCAGCAAAATAGCTAGACGGACTAGTAATAAGCCGAGGGACCTATAGTCTGGCGGCATGGGTCAATTCCTCTACGGCACTCCTCCCGCCGTCATCGAGATCGAGGACCGGACCCTGGCCCACCTCCAGATCGTGATCTACGCGAAGTTCCGCCGCGACGAGCGCTTCAGCCTCACCCTCGACTCCATGCCCGAGGGGGCGCGAGGCCGCCACTCCTTCTGGATGAACCCCAACATCGCCCTGCAGTTCCACTTCGCGGGGAGCCGCCAGCCCACGATCAACCCGACCTGGGTCGAGCTCCTGATGGACGCGGCGAACAGCGGCGGCGGGCTGCGCCTGCTCACCGAGCCTCCGTCCTGACGCGGTCCGCAGCCGCGTGCGTCTCCTAGGGTGGAGCAGGCGCCGCGGGGCGCGCGGAGGGCGGGGGACATGCGCAGGACGGTCATCGGAGCGACGGCACTGGCCGGGGTGCTCGCGCTCGCGGGGTGCTCGGCGCCCGCTCCGGCTCCCACGGTCACGGTCACCGTGTTCGCCACGGCGACGCCGACCCCGGTGCCGGACCCGACCGTCACGGCGGCGCTCCCGCAGTCGACGGCCACGGTCTTCGCGCCGGTCCCCGAGGCGACGGTCACCTTCACGCCGAACGCGACACCGGACATCCCCGAGACGGCCTTCGCCGTCGACAACGGCGCGGTCCCCGGGGCGAACGGCGAGCCGACTCGCGACGGCGAGGGCGACATCGTGAGCTACACCGTGGTGCAGGGCGACACGTTCTTCGACATCGCGCAGCGCTTCGGGATCCCGGTGCAGCAGCTGCTCCGGATGAACCCGAGGATCGCCGGGGCCGGCGAGGCCGTGTACATCGACGCCGTCGTCAACCTCGACGCGAGCACGCTGGGCTGAGTGGAGCGGCGGGCCTCCGGGGCGGCCGCCCGGCCGGTCGCGACCCGGCTACTGCGACTTCGGCAGGACGTGGAACGCGACCGCGAGCGATCCCGAGATCATCAGGATGCCGCCGACGAAGAGGAATCCGGCGATGTCGGGCAGTAGGAACGAGTTGCCGAGAACGAGGATCCCGCCGAGGAACAGCACGAACGAGAGGACGACGCCCAGACCAGTCATGCCCTCATCGTACGCAGGTCACGGGAGCAGGAGGTCCGCGAGCTCCTCGGCACCGGACACCAGCGCGATCGTCCCGACCGCCTCGAGCGGCGATCCGTAGCCCCACTCGACCATGATCGTCGGCACGCCGTGAGCGGCGGCGCCCTGCACGTCGTGCTCGCGGTCGCCGACCATCACCGGCGCCGAGAGGTCGACGCCGAGCTCGCGGAGCCGGCGCAGCGCCTCCTCCACGACGTCGGCCTTGGCGCTGCGGACCTCGTCCTCGGAGGCGCCGCAGATCACGGTGAAGTACTGCGCCAGCCCGTAGTGCTCGAGGATGCGCGTGGCGGCCGACTCCGGCTTGGAGGTCGCGAGCGAGAGCGGCACGCCGGCCTCGGCGATGCGCGCCAGCACCTCGGGCAGCCCCGGGTAGACCGAGGAGTCGAAGAGCCCGCCCGCGTTGTAGCGGCGGCGGTAGACCACGAGCGCGGCCTGCGCCTCCTCGACGGTCATCCCGCCGAGCTCGCGGAACGCCTCGAGCAGCGGAGGGCCGACGTAGGCCAGCAGCTCGGCCGGAGCGGGCACGGGGCGGCCCAGCTCGACGAAGGTCTCGACGAGCGTCCCGGTGATCCCGGGGGCCGAGTCGGTGATCGTGCCGTCGAGGTCGAACAGGATGCAGGACCAGGTGCCGGCGCGCGCGTCGAGGCCGGTGGCGGCGAGGGTCGTGTCGGACATGGCGGGCTCCTGACCTCGGAGGACGGGGTGACGCCGGCGCTGCCCCGCCGGGGGCCACACTCTACGGCCGTTCGGCGTCCAGAGCCCGTTCGACGAACGAACGGGTGACGACCTGGGCGATCGAGCCGGGGTCGAGCTGCACGGCGACGAAGTCGGCGGTGCGGATCAGCGCGAAGGCCTCGCGCCCGGGGAGGACCAGCATCTGCACCCGCGGATGCTGCTGCCGGGGGACCGCGGTGCGCACCTCGTCCGTGGAGGTGAACAGCGGCAGGACCTGCTCGCCGGTGGTCGTCGCGACGGTGCGGACGTGCGGCACGCCTCCGGGCCGGGATCCCGTGACGTCGACCACGAGGGAGCCGTCGAGGCAGGCCTCGAGCAGCCGGTCGACGGCCTCGGCGGTGGGAGCGGCGACGAGCGCCTCCAGTGCGTCCCGGGCCCGGGCATTGCGGTACGGACCGGGTCGCGCCGGGCGTGCAGGGGGTCCGCCTCGTCGTGCCATGACTCCACGCTAACGAAGACCGGGGCGTGATCGGAATCGCCGGGACCGGTTCCCGGGAATGCGCGCGATCGGTGTCCGGAATCGTTACGGCCGCGTACGGACACCGTGTCCTCTATTCGACGGCTGATGGCGAAGAGCTCGATTCCGTCGTGATTGCCTCCGCTTATCCTGAACATTCCCCTCGACATGGCGCGAGAAAGCGACGAATGGCGCCATTCATGGCGCACACGATTGTGAAAAGGGGTAATGTCTCTCCCGGTCCGGGTCGAGACAGTCCGGTCCCACGAACTCCAGGAGGAAAAGTGGCCCAGAAGATCACGCTTGTCGACGATATCGACGGAACCCCTATCGATTCCGGTGACGGAGGTACCGTCCGCTTCAGCATCGAGGGCGCCAACTACGAGATCGATCTCGGCCCCGACAACATCGCCGAGCTCCACTCGGCCCTCGAGAAGTTCGTCTCGAGCGCCCGCCGCGTCGGCTCGCGCCCCGCGGCCGCCACGAGCGTCGCCACCGCCTCCAAGAGCGACCCCAAGCAGCTCAAGGCCATCCGCGAGTGGGCGAACGCCAACGGCCACCCCGTCTCCGACCGCGGACGCATCCCCTCCGAGGTCCAGGCCGCCTACCAGGCCGCCCACAAGTAGCGGCCGCCGGGCCCCGGCCCGGTGAGACGCCGCGCTCCCGGGCCTCGCACCCGGTGAGCGGAAGGTCCCCGTGATCCGATCGCGGGGGCCTTCGCTGTGCCTGTCGCCGAGCCCGTCAGAACAGGCGCGTGTGCGAGTCGTCGGTGCCGCGCATGGCCTCGTAGTCGAGCACGACGCAGCGGATTCCGCGGTCCTCGGCGAGGGTCCGCGCCTGCGGCTTGATCTCCTGAGCCGCGAAGACTCCCGTCACCGGGAAGAGGTGCGGATCGCGATTCATCAGCTCGAGATAGCGGGTGAGCTGCTCCACTCCGTCGATCTCGCCGCGGCGCTTGATCTCGACGGCGACGGCGGCTCCCGAGGAATCGCGGGCGAGGATGTCGACCGGGCCGATCGCGGTCATGTACTCGCGCCGCACGAGAGTGTGCCCCTCTCCGAGGAGGCCGATCTGCTCGGCGAGAAGGCGCTGGAGATGCGACTCCACTCCGTCCTTCACGAGTCCCGGATCGACGCCGAGCTCGTGCGCCGAATCGTGCAGCACCTCGTGGATCGAGACGACGAGAGCGTCGCCGGTCTTGCGGTGCGCGACGGTCCACTGCTGTGCGACTCCCGCGGCACGCGCCTCCTCGTCGGGCTCGCCCGTGATCAGCGTGCAGGGCGGGCTCATCCAGTTCAGCGGCTTGTAGGAGCCGCCGTCGGAGTGGATGAGGACGCTCCCGTCGGCCTTGACGAGCAGGAGGCGGGTGGCGAGAGGGAGGTGGGCGCTGAGACGGCCGGTGTAGTCGACGGAGCAGCGCGCGATGACGAGACGCACCCGTCGAGGATAGACGGCGCGGCTCCGGCGGGCTCCCGGCTCAGCGCGCGGCGACGGGAGGCCGGCGGCCGAGCGGAGGAGCGGGCGGCGGCACCGAGAGCGCGGCGCGCAGCGCGACGGCGAACTCGGCCGGCGCCTCCGCCCACGGGTGGTGGCCGCTCGACTCGATGACGGCCAGGCTCGCCTGCGGCAGGAGCGCGGTGAGCGCCTCGAGGGCGGCGACGCCGGTCACCGGGTCGTCCTCACCGCCGAGGACGACCGCGGGGCAGTCGAGGCGCTGCAGAGCGTCGCGGATCGCCGCGGTGCCGTGGGAGCCCGCGGGAGCCGTGTGCTCCGCGCGGGGGCCGGGAGCCCGGTCGTCGATCCCGAGCCAGGCGGTGCCCGGGGCGATCAGGAGCAGGTGGGCGACGCGCTCGGGCGCGTCCACAGCGGCGAGCAGAACGGCGCGGCATCCGGAGTCGTGCGCGGCCAGATCGAGCTCGTCGACGCCGAGGTGGCGGCGCAGGTCCTCCACGTCGGCGGCCGTCGTGGCCGGGGGAGCGGGAGGCAGCTCCGCGGAGCCGCCCACTCCGCGCGGGTGCAGCACGAGGACGCGGCGCGTGCAGGCGATCGAGGCGAACGAGCCGAGGTAGGAGGGGTGGCGCTCCGGCTCGCCGGGGACGACCACCAGGGGCCGCCCCTGACCGGCTCCGTGCTCGTCGACGTGGAGCAGGGCGCCGTCGCGCGCTCGATACCGCATCCGCTCCCCCTCCGCCGTCGTGCTGGGAAGCCTAGGGGGAGGCGCGCCGGGGCGCCTCGGCCCCACGGGGGCTTGCGGAGGCGGGTGGAGCGCGGCGGTCAGCTCCTCCGGCTGCGGGCGGCGGGGGAGGCGAGCCCGGCCACGACCACCAGGGCCAGCACCAGGAAGAGGGCGTTCAGCAGGCCGTAGTGCTCGCCGAGGAAGCCGATCGCCGGCGGTCCGACCAGGAACGCGACGTAGCCGAGCATCGCCACCGCGCTGACGCGGGCGGCCGAGTGCGGTCCCTCCGCCGCGGCAGACATGCCCACCGGGAAGCCGAGCGAGCAGCCCAGGCCCCAGGCGACCGCGCCGACGACGACGAGCGCGTCGACCGGGGCGAGGATGAACAGCAGGATGCCGACGATCGCCAGCCCGGCGGAGGCGCGCAGCACGGGGACACGGCCGAAGCGGTCGAGCACGGGCCCGCCGATCACGCGTCCGACGGTCATGGCGGCGACGAACACGCCGAACACGACGGCGGCGGTGGTCTTGTCGGTGCCGTGGCCGTCGACCATCGCGAGAGTCAGCCAGTCGTTCGCGGAGCCCTCGGCGAAGGCCATGCCCAGCATGATCAGGCCGATGAGGACGAGGCGGCCGTCGCGCCAGACGCCGAGGGAGGCGGCGACGCGCTCGCGGACCGGCGGCTTCACCGTGGTCGCCGCGCCGGAGGTGTCGAGCTCCTCGCGGACCGGGACGAAGCGGATCGCGATCACCGCGGTCACGGCGATCACCACGGCGATCGCGCCGAGGTGGACGGCGACGGGGACGGCGAGGGCGGAGGCGCCCGCGCCGATCAGCGCGCCGGCCACGGTGCCGAGGCTGAAGAAGGCGTGGAACAGCGGCAGGAGCGTCTTGCCGAAGGCCTTCTCGTTGGCCGCTCCCTCGACGTTCATCATCACGTCGACCGCTCCGTTGCCGAAGCCGAGCATCGCCATGCCGGCGAAGGCGGCGGGGAGGACGCCGATGACGTCGGCCGAGACGCCCAGCACCGCGAGGCCCGCCGCCGAGACGGTGAGGCCGAGCGCCATGCCGCGCCGGGCGCCGATCGCGCCCATGACCGGCGTCGAGAACGCGAGTCCGACGATCGCGCCGATCGACATCGAGAGGATCAGCAGGCCCACTCCGGCGGTCGAGAGCTGGAGCTCGTCGCGGATGGCGGGGGTGCGCGAGACCCAGGTGGCGATCGAGATCCCGCTGAGGACGAAGATCGTGAAGACGGCGTTGCGCCAGGCGACCAGCTGCGGGCGCGTGAGCGCGGACGTCGAGGTCATGGCGGTTCTCCTGGTGCGGGCGGGATCCGGACACCGGATCGAGAGGCACGGTCGAATCGATTCGAAGCGAGCCGGTCTAAGCTATCCGGAACCCCGGGGACGGTCAACCGACGACGAGCGCGCCGCCCCCACGAGGAGGAACGTGGAACCCCGCAAGAGCCCCCGGCCGACGCTCGCCCGCGTCGCGAGCCGGGCCGGAGTGTCGCCCTCCACCGCCTCGCTGGTCTTCAGTGGCTCCGGCCCCGTCTCGGAGGCCACGAAGGAGCGGGTGCTGCGCGCGGCGTCCGAGCTCGACTACGCCGGCCCCGACCCGCGGGCGCGCTCGCTCCGCCGCGGCCGCTCGGGGATCGTCGGGGTCGTCGTGGACGAGCGGATGCTGCACGCGTTCCGCGACCCGATCAAGATCGCCATGCTCGACGGGATCGCCGACGTGCTCGGCGGGGTCGACGCCGGGATCCTGCTGCTCACCGAGACGGGCGACGGCGCGGGCCTGCTGGCGACCGCCCCGGTCGACGCGATGATCCTGGTCGGCTGCAGCCCGTCGGTCGACGACTCCGTCGCCGTGCTCCGCCGCCGGGGAGTGCCGGTCGTCGTGGTCGAGGGCCTCTCGGAGCTGGGCGGCGCCGTGATCTCGCTCGACAACCGCGAGGCCAGCCGCACTCTGGCCGAGCACCTCCGCGACCTCGGCCACGAGCGGGTCGCGGTGGTCTCGCTCCCGTTCGCGAAGGACCGCCGCCGCGGCGCGATCCCGGCCGGCTGGCGCGCGAGCCCCAGCATCACTCCGGTCGACCGCCTCCTGGGCGTGCAGGACGTCTTCCCGGAGGCGTCGGTCGTCGCGGCCGCCGCCAGCTCGGTCGACGAGGGGGTCGCCGCGGGGCGCACTCTGCTCGAGGGAGCGGAGCGGCCGACCGCGGTCGTCGCGCAGAGCGACCTGCTCGCCGCGGGCGTGATCCTCGCGGCCGAGGAGCGCGGGCTGCGCGTGCCCGAGGACCTCTCGGTGGTCGGCTTCGACGGCGTCCAGGTGCCCGGGCTGGCGGCCGAGTACGACCTGACGACGATGGCGCAGCCGGCGGTCGAGAAGGGCCGCGCGGCGGGTCGGGCGGCGGTCGCTCTCCTCGCCGACGAGGAGGCGGAGGCGGTCTGCTTCCACGCCGTCTTCCACCGCGGGAACACGAGCGCTCCGCCGCGCTGAGCGGAGTTGTCCACAGGCTTCTCCACAGGGGGGAGGGCGGGGTCAGCGGAGCCAGACGTCGCTGCGGACCCGGAGGCCGAGGGTGATCGCGCGGGCGCCGAGGAAGCCCACGGCGAAGGAGAGCCAGAGCGCGAGGAGGCGCCATTCGGCGGGCGCGGCGGGCGCGAGCAGGGCGAGCGGGACGAAGACGGCGAGGTTCGACAGGCCGCTGAACGCCAGGTAGCGGCCGTCGCCGGCGCCGATCAGCACGCCGTCGAGCACGAAGACGTAGCCGCCCAGCGGGGCGGTGAGGCCCACGACCGCGATCGCCGCGGGCAGCAGCCGCAGCACCTCCTGGTCGCTGGAGAAGACGTACGGCAGGACACCACTCAGACCGGTGACCAGTGCTCCGAGCACCACGCCGGCGCCGATTCCCCAGGTCACACAGCGTTTCGTGACCGCACGCGCCTGGGCGGCGTCGCCTGCGCCGAGGAGGCGGCCGAGCAGCGCCTGCGCGGCGATCGCCACCGCGTCGAGGGCGAAGGCGACCGTCGAGAACAGCGTCATCGCCACCTGGAAGGCGCCCAGCTCCTCCGCCCCGAGCGAGGTGGCGGTCGCGACCGCGAGCAGGATCGCCGCGCGGAGGCTCGCGGTGCGCAGCAGCATCCAGCCGCCGGATCCCGCGGAGGAGGCCAGGCCCGCGAGGTGCGGCCGCAGCGGTGCGCCGACCCGCCGGGCGAGCCGCAGCGCGACTCCCGCGTAGGCCGCGAGCATGGCCCACTGCGCGATCACCGTCCCCAGCGCGGAGCCGGTTATCCCCAGGCCGGCCGGGTAGATCAGCACGGCGTTGAGAGCGGCGTTGAGGGCGGATCCGCCGGCTGCGATCACCAGCGGAGTGCGGGTGTCCTGGAAGCCGCGGAGGAGCCCGGTGAGCGCGAAGACGCCGAGCATGGCGGGGATCCCGGCCATGCTCACCGCCAGGTACCGCACGCCCGCCTCGGCCACCGCCGGCTCCGCGCCGAAGAGCGCCACGACGGCCGGAGCGGCCAGCGCGCCCGCCACCGCGATGCCCGCGCCCAGGAGCAGGGCCAGCCAGCCGCCGTCGATCCCGGCCGCCACGGCCCTCCGCTCGTCGCCCTCGCCGAGGGCCCGGCCCACCCGCGGAGTGGTGCTGTACGCGAGGAAGACCATCAGGCCGACGATGGTCTGCAGCACCGTGCCGCCCAGCGCGAGCCCGGCGAGCGGGACGGCGCCGAGGTGGCCCACCAGGGCGGAGTCGGTGAGCAGGAACAGCGGCTCGGCGACCAGCGAGCCCAGCGCCGGGACGGCGAGCCGGAGGATGCTGCGGTCGAGGGCGGAGGTCACCGCTCGACGCTAGCGGCTGCCGCGGCTCCGGGACGGGCGTACCGTGGGCGGGATGCAGCGCTTCGGGATCGGGCTGGCGGCCGTGGGCCGGCCGGCGTACATCACGGCCGGGCGCGACGACGACCTCGGCCCCGCCGCCGAGCGGAGCGTCGACGCGCTGCGCGAGCGCACGCAGCTGCTGCTCGACGCGGCGTGGGACGCCGGCGTCCGCTTCCTCGACGCCGCGCGCTCCTACGGGCGGGCGGAGGAGTTCCTCGGCGGCTGGCTCGCCCGGCATCCGGAGCGGCGGGCGGAGCTCACGATCGAGTCGAAGTGGGGCTACGAGTACGTCGGCGGGTGGGCGATGGACGCGCCGGTCCACGAGCGCAAGGAGCACTCGGTCGCGATGCTCGACCGGCAGTGGCCGCTCACGCTCGACGCGCTCGGCTCGGCGCCCGACTCCTACCTCGTCCACTCGATCACTCCCGAGAGCCCGGCCCTCACCGACCGCCCGCTGCTGGACCGCCTGCGCGGCCTCGCGGGCTCCGGAGTGCGCGTCGGCCTCTCGACGAGCGGCCCCGAGCAGGCGCGCGTGATCGAGCTCGCTCGCGCGATCCCGGAGTCGCCGTTCAGCGCGGTCCAGAGCACCTGGAACCCGCTCGAGCAGTCCGCGGGCCCGGCGCTCGCCGCGGCGCACGACGACGGCTGGCTGGTGGTGGTCAAGGAGGCCCTCGCCAACGGGAGACTCGTCGCGCACCCGATCGAGCACGCCGGTGCCGCGCCCGACGCCGTCGCCCTGGGTGCCGCCCTCGCGCAGCCCTGGGCCGGCGTCGTGCTGAGCGGCGCGGCGACTCCGGAGCAGCTGCGGGCCAACCTGCGCGCGCGGCCCCTGGAGCTCGCGGACCTCCCGGCGCTCGCCGTGGATCCGGCCGGCTACTGGGCCGAGCGCTCCGCCCTCGACTGGACCTGAGAGCACTCGCACGAAGGAATGCGTGCGTTCCGGCGCCGCACCCGATAGCGTTCCCCTCAGCACCCCGTCTGCCCTCTCTGCGAGGGCTGGCGCGCGGATCGGCCCTCGTGATATCGCCCGAGGGGATCCGCCCCGGCCCGCCACCCCTCTTCGAGTGCGGCTGAATCGAGCTTTCCTCTGCGCCCCCTCGGAGCCCCTCAGCCGGTCCTAGCGTGACGCGCAGGTCGTCGATGCGACCGGCTCGCCACCACCCCCAGGCGAGCGTTCGATCCTCGATCCGACGCCCAGCGGAGTGCCCCATGTCCCGTGCCCGAACCGTCCTCCTCGTCACCGCCGCTCTCGTCGCGGGCCTGCTCACGGTGCCGAGCACCGCGCTGGCCGCGGCTCCCGGCACCACTCCCGTCACGGGCTTCGAGAGCGGCTCGCCCGCGCTCACGGCCGTGACCGGCACGGCCTCCACGGCCGTCTCCGACGACAGCACGGAGGGCGACTCGTCGCTCGAGGTCTCGTACGACGTGACCGGAGGGCTCGCCGAGCTCGGCTTCGAGCCGCTGGAGGCGCCCGTCATCCCCGCTCCGGCCTCGGCCCTGACCGTCGACCTCCGCGGCGACGGCTCGTACAACACGGTCTACCTGCGGCTCCGCGACACGAGCGGCGAGACCTTCGTCCACCGCGTCGACGCGATGCGCTCGACCCAGTGGCAGACGCTCACCGTGGACCTGACCGCGGAGCCGGCGGCCCGCGACGGCGGCGACGGCAACGGAGTCATGGACGCGCCGCTCACCGTCGCCGGCGTCCTCGTGGTCCGCAACGGCGAGCAGCCGCCCGCGGGCACCTTCGCCCTCGACGATCTGCGCGCGGACACCACCGGCTGGACCCTCCCCGTCGCCGCGTCGACCTATCTCGCCGCCGGGCAGAGCGCCGCGCTCTCGTTCGACGCCGGCGCGGCCGGCGACTGGGAGCTGCGGCTCGCGGACGCCGCCGGCCTCTCGCGCACCCTGACCGGCACGGCCGCCGCGGCGGGTCCCGTCGCCGTCGACTGGGACGGACGCGACGACTCCGGAGCCGCGATGACCGGCGACGTGCGCGCGGTGCTCCGCCAGGACGACTCGGCCGACGGCTCCCTCGGCGCCGCGACGACCACCGGCGTCCCGTTCCTGCTGACCCTGGCCGCGGCCGACGACCCCGACGCGACCTCGGTGGTCGAGGCCTTCGACGGCGGAGACGCCGGCTGGGGAGTGGCCACCGGATCCGCCACCCTGCGCCGCGCCTCCGCCGCCGAGGCGAAGGGCGGCGCGACCAGCACCGAGGGCATCGACGCGCTCGCCGTCGACTACGACCTCACCGACGGCATGGCCGGCATCACCCGCACCGCTCCGCTCGACGTCGCCACCGGCCCGGTCACGGGGCTGAAGGTCGACCTCAAGGGCGACGGCAGCTACAACACGGTCTACCTCCGCGTCGCCGACGCGAGCGGCGAGGCGTTCACCTATCGGATGGACGCGATGCGGCAGACCACCTGGACCACGGTGCCCATCGACCTCACCCAGGACCCGGTGCTCGCCGAGGGCGGCAACGCCGATTCCGTGCTGGACATGCCGCTGACGCTGACCGGCTTCTCCGTCGTGCGCAACGGCGAGCAGTCCGCCACCGGCTCCCTCGTGCTCGACAACCTGCGCGCGGTGAGCAGCCGGTGGACGATGCCCGTCGCCGACACGGAGTTCCTGGTGCCGTCGGAGGGCGGAGTCGCGAGCCTCGCGTTCTCGGCCGCCACGGCCGGCGACTGGATGATCGTCCTCCGCGACGGCACCGGCCGCAGCCGCTCCCTCACCGGCACCCTCGCGGAGCCCGGCGAGACCGCCGTGCAGTGGGACGGCAAGGCCGACGACGGCCAGGAGATGGACGGCCCGATCCGCAGCACCTTCCTGCAGGACTCGAGCCCGGACGGGCAGTTCGCCGCGACGCGGACCCGCTCGGCGACTCCGACCCTGCTGACCGTCGCCGCGGCGCAGCCGTCGACGACCAGCGTGGTCGAGGGCTTCGAGGGCGCGGCGTCGGGCTGGAGCGTCGCGATGGGCTCGGCGGCCGTCTCGCGCACCAGCGCGCAGAAGACCCAGGGCTCCTACGCCCAGCGGATCGACTACGACGTCTCGTCGGGCCTGGTCGAGACGGTGCAGAGCACCCCCGCGACCGTGATCGCGAAGCCGGCCTCGTCGCTCCGGATCGACCTCAAGGGCGACGGCACCTACAACACCGTCTACACGCGCCTCCGCGACGCCTCGGGCGAGACCTTCACCTACCGTCTCGACGCGATGCGCTCGACGGCGTGGGCGACGATCGACGTCGACCTCACCGCCCCGGCCGCGCTGATCGAGGGCGGCGACGGCGACCAGGTGCTCGACTTCCCGGTGAAGCTCTCCGGCGTGATCATCGTGCGCAACGGCAGCCAGCCCGCCACCGGGACCGTCGTGCTCGACAACCTGCGCACCCTCGCCACCGGCTGGTCGCTGCCGGCGGCCGCGACCGCGTTCTTCACCCCCGGTTCCTCGGCGACCACCTCGTTCTCGTTCACCGCGGCCGGCCCGGGCGACCACCGGCTCGAGCTGCGCGACAAGGAGGGGCGCGTGAAGACGATCACCGGGCGTGCGGCCGCGGCCGGACCGGTCACCCTGACCTGGGACGGCTCGGACGACTCCGGGACCCGCATGCGCGGCGACGTCAGCGGCGTCTTCTCGCAGGACGGGACGGACGACGGCGCTCTCGCCTCGAACGCCACCCGCAGCGGGATCCCGCTCCTGCTGACCCTCGCCGAGATCGACGCGGACGCGAGCCTCGCGCAGTCCTTCGACTCCGCCGGGACCGACTGGGTGCAGGCCGCCGGCACTGCCACCCCCTCGACCTCGGCCACCCGCACCGAGGGCTCGGGCGCGCTGAGGATCGCCTACGACCTCTCCCGCGCCGACGCCGAGATCGAGACCGCGACGACTCCGGTGCCGCTGCTGACGCAGCCCGCGACCGCGCTCAAGGTCGACCTGCTCGGCGACAGCAGCTGGAACACCGTGTTCCTCAAGCTGCGGGACGCCACCGGCGAGATGTTCTTCTACCGGGTCGACGCGATGAGCCTCAGCCGGTGGACGACCGCGACGATCGACCTCCGGTCGCCCGCCGCGAACACCCACCTCGGCAACGACGACGGCGTGCTCGACTACCCGGTCTCGCTGGTGCGGATCAACGTGGTGCGGAACGGCGCCTCGGCCCCCGCCACCGGCACCGTCGTGCTCGACGACCTGCGCGTGCTCGACAAGGACTGGACGCTGCCGACCGCGAGCGCCCCGCGCTTCTCGCGCGAGAACGCGGCCACCACGACCGTCCGCTTCACCGCGGGCGGGCCCGGCGACTACGCCCTGGTGCTGCGCGACAGCGCCGGCCGCACCCGCACCTTCGGCGGGACCGCCGCCGCAGCGGGCGAGATCACCGCGACCTACGACGGCACCGACGACAGCGGAGCCGCGATGGCCGGCAGCATCGCCGGCCGCCTCACCTGGGACACGACCGCCGACGGCGCACTCTCGGGAGCCGCCACGGCGACCCGCCCCTACCTCACCGGAGTGAGCGCCCGCGTCACCGAGGCGTCGCCCACGTCGATCAGCGGCATCAACAGCTTCCTCACCGAGCAGGACTCGCCCGTCGAGGCCGACCGGCAGGCCGCCCTCCTCGAGGACGCGCAGGTGCGCTGGGCGCGCGAGGAGTTCGAGTGGAAGCGCGTCGAGCCGCGGAAGGGCTTCTTCGACTGGGCGAAGTTCGACCAGGCCGTCGCGATCAGCCAGGCGCGCAACGTCGACATGATCGCCAAGCTCGCCTACTCGGCGCCCTGGGCCTCCTCGGCTCCGGCCGGCACCGCGGCGGAGGACGCGCAGTACTACCCGCCCCGCAGCAACGCCGACTTCGCGGCGTACGCGGCGGCGACCGTGGCCCGGTACAAGGACCGCGTGCACGTCTGGGAGGTGTGGAACGAGCCGAACACCGACTACTACTGGCGCGGAGGCGCCACGGCCGGCCAGTACGGCGAGATGCTGAAGGCCGCCTACACGGCGATCAAGGCCGTGGACCCGACCGCGACGGTGCTGGTCGGCGGGCTCGACCAGTTCAGCGACCCGTTCATGGCGGGCGTGCTGGCGGCCGGAGCGGGCGACTCCTTCGACGGACTCGCGATCCACACGTACACGGTCGACGGAGCGCCCGAGACCGGAGCGATCCCGACCTACCTCGACGCGGCGCAGAACTTCCTCGCCCGCAGCGCGCCGGGCCGGAGCCTGTGGATCACCGAGGTCAGCTGGGCGACGTGCACCACCTGCACCGGCGCCACCAGCGAGGCCGACCAGGCGTCGTACCTCTCGCGCTCCTACCTCGACGCCGCGGCCCGCGGGATCGAGGCGATCGCCTGGTACAACCTCGTCGGCGGCCCCGACCCGCAGGCGCCGCTGGACACCTTCTCGGTGACCGAGCGCTCCGGACGGCAGAAGCCCGCCTACGCGGCGCTGAAGGAGGTCGGCGCGGTCCTCGCGACCGGCACCGCGGTCGGCCGGGCGAGCGCGACCGCCTCCGCCTCCCCGGTGACGGTCGACGACCTCTCCTCCACGAGCGGATGGGCCGTGGCTCCGATCGGCGGCGGGTCCGCCTCGCTCGCCACGACCTCGACCGGCTACTCCGGCTCGGGCGCGCTGAAGCTGACCTACGACTTCTCCGGCGCCTCGAAGGGCGCGCAGCTGCACACCTCGCGCACCCTCCCCGGGTCGCCCACGGCGGTCTCGGTCCGGGTCAGCGGCGACGCGAGCACCAGCCCCGTCTACCTGAAGCTGCAGGACGCGACCGGGGAGACCTTCCAGGGCCTCGTCGGCAACGTCGGCGGCTCGCCGTGGCAGAAGATGACGCTGTTCTCGGACGGTCTGAACGCCAACTACACGCACGCGGGCGGCGACGGCGACGGAGTGTGGGACTACCCGGTGAAGCTCGTGGACGCGTTCGTCTACAAGGCGATGTCCGGCATCTCCTCCGGCACGGTCTCGATCGACGACGTGACGGCCGACTACGGGGTGAACCTGCACGGGACGGTGCTGCAGACGCCGACCGAGACGGTGCAGGCGCTCTTCACCGCGGGCCCGTCGACGGCCTCGGTGCAGGTCTCGGGGGCGACGGCGTCGATCCGGACCACCGCGGGAAGCACGCCGCTGACCGTCGCCGACGCTCACGCGACGGCGGCACTCGGCCGGACGCCGACGTTCGTGGTCTCGGCGCCGGGGATCACCCGCCCGGGCGGCACGACGACGCTCGACTGGATGACCGGCGACGGCGCGACGACCAGCGTCGCGGTGCTCACGGCGTCCGGCGGAGTCGCGAAGCAGCTGACCTCGTCGATCCGCCACCTCGCGGGCCGGCAGACCCTCGCCTGGGACGGACGCCTGACGAACGGCGCGGTCGCCCCGGCCGGGTCGTACAGCATGCGCATCACGACGACGACTCTCGACGGGCGCACCGGCGTGCAGAAGGTCGCGTTCACGCAGCCCTGACGCGGGCCGCTGCGGGACGGCCGCTCCTCGACTCTCCAGAAGTTGTCGCACTCGGGTGTCGAGTGCGACAACTTCTGAGGTCTCGGGCCGGCCGTCCTCCTCGACCCTCCAGGAGTTGTCGCATTCGGCGTCGAGTGCGACGACTTCTGGACAGTGGGGAGCGACGGCCGGCGCTCAGAGGGTGGCGAGGATGGCCGCCGCCGCCACCGTGGCGGCGTCCGTCACGGGCGTGTCGATCAGCGAGCCGCGGACGGCGCCGATGATGCTCGCGGTCTTCTCGGCCCCGACCGCCACGCCCACGGCGTGCAGCACGGCCGCCAGGTCCTCGCGGGAGACGCGGACCATCCGGTCGCTGCCGGGGGACTCGAGGGCGCTCCCGTCGGCGTGGAAGAAGCCGAGGCACGCGGAAGCGCACCGCCCCCGGAGAGACGGTGCGCTTCTGCGGCGGATCAGACCGCGACGAGCCAGGTGAGCTGCGAGTGCGGCTCGACGATCAGCGGGCCCAGCTCCCTGTTGAACTCGGCTCCGTAGTCGGCCGAGATGTGCGCCTGGAAGGCGTCCTCGTCGCGGTAGACCTCGTAGACGAAGAACCGGGCCGGATCGTCCTCCCGGCGGTAGGGCGTGAACTCGACGTTCCCCGGCTCCCGGCGGACCAGGACGGCGAGGTCGGCGATCATGCCGGCGACCGTCTCCTCGTGGCCGGGCTTCGCCGTGAACTCGGCGTAGAGGATGCGGGCGCTCATGCCGTCGCCGCCCCGGTCATGATCGCGACCGCGTCGGTCATCGAGTGCGACTGCGGGGTGATCGTCGCGGCCTTCTTGCCGAGGCGCTGGATGTGGATCCGGTCGGCCACGTCGAAGACGTGCGGCATGTTGTGGCTGATCAGGATGACCGGGATGCCGCGGTCGCGCAGGTTGCGCACGAGCTGCAGCACCTGGTTCGACTCGCGGACGCCGAGGGCGGCGGTCGGCTCGTCGAGGACGACGACCTTCGAGCCGAACGCGGCGGCGCGGGCGACGGCCACGGCCTGGCGCTGTCCTCCGGAGAGGTTCTCGACCGGGACCGTGACGTCCTGGAGCGTCGAGATGCCCAGCTCGGTCAGCTCGGCGCGCGCCTCCTTGCGCATTCCGGCGGTGTCGAGCATCCGGAAGACGGAGCCGAGGATCCCCTTCTTGCGCTTCTCGCGGCCGAGGTACAGGTTCGAGGCGACGTCGAGCGCCGGGGAGACGGCGAGGTTCTGGTAGACCGTCTCGATGCCGGCGCCGCGGGCGTCCTGCGGGCGCTTGAACGAGACGGGGCGGCCGTCGAGGAGGATCTCCCCCTCGTCGGGGATCTCGGCGCCGGTGAGGCACTTGATCAGCGTCGACTTCCCGGCGCCGTTGTCGCCGATGATGGCGAGGACCTCGCCGGGGTAGAGCTCGAGGCTGACGCCGTCGAGCCCGACCACGCGGCCGAAGGTCTTGACGAGGCGCTTGGCCTGCAGGACGGGGGTGCGGGCGGCGGCGGGAGCGGTGCCCGCGGCATCGATGAGGGTCACTTGCGAACCTTCCGGATCCACTGGTCGACCGAGACGGCGACGATGATGAGGACGCCGACAGCGAGCGTCTGGTAGAGGACGTCGAGCCCGGCGAGCGAGAGCCCGTTGCGGAAGACGCCGACGATGAGGGCGCCGAGGAGCGTGCCCCAGACCGTGCCGCGCCCGCCGAAGAGGCTGGTGCCGCCGATGACGACCGCGGTGATCGAGTCGAGGTTGAGGTCGGCTCCGGCGTTCGGGCTCGCCGCGTTGGTGCGGCCGATCTGGATCCATGCGCCGATGGCGAGGATCGCGCCGGCGGCGAGGTAGACGCTCATCAGGACGCGGTTCACGCTGATGCCGGCCAGGCGGGCGGCCTCCTTGTCGTCGCCCACCGCGTAGACGTGCCGGCCCCAGGCGGTCTTGCCGAGGATGAACGCGACCACGATGTAGACGAGGAGCATCAGCAGGACGCCGTAGCTGATGCGGACGCCGAGGATGTCGAAGGTGCCGCCGGTGGAGGGCAGCAGGGCCGGCATGTCGGTGCCGCGGACCGTCGAGCCGCTCGAGTAGAGGAGCGTCAGCGCGACGAAGATGTTGAGCGTGCCGAGGGTGACGATGAACGGAGGGAGCCGGAGCTTCGTCACGAGCAGGCCGTTGAAGGCGCCGGCCGCGAGGCCGACGATCAGGCCCAGGAGCAGGGCGACGACCGCCGGGAGCCCGTTCTCGGTCGCGGTCTGCGCGATGACCATCGAGGTGAGGACCATGACCGCGCCGACCGAGAGGTCGATGCCGGCGGTGAGGATGATCAGCGTCTGCGCGACGGCGAGGGTGCCGACCACCGCGACCTGCTGCGTGATGAGCGAGAGGTTCGACGGGTCGAGGAAGCGGTCGTTCAGGAGCCCGAAGACGATGACCGCCAGGACGAGGACGACCGCCGGGCTGACGGCCGGATAGCGGTGCAGGACTCCGCGGACGCGGTCCAGCGGCGTGCGGCGGTCGAGGAACTCGCTCGCGAGGTCGAGTGCGGAGGTCGGCGGATTCGGGTCGGTGGTCTTCTGAGCCACGATGGCCTTTCTGGAGTCGCTGGGAGCGGGAGGAGGAGGGCGGGGCGCCGGAGCGCCCCGTCCGCGGTGGGCTACTCGCCCCAGCAGATCCCGGCGGCGTCGTCGGAGGTGATGCTGTCGAGGCCGTCGACGGGGGTGTCGGTCACCAGCTGCGAGCCGGTGTCGAAGAAGTCGAGGCCCTCGCTGGTGCTGGGCTTGGTGCCGTCCTCGGCGAGCTGGGCGATCGCCTCGACGCCGAGCTGGGCCATCTTCACCGGGTACTGCTGCGCGGTGGCGCCGATGAGACCCTCCTTGACGTTCTTCACGCCGGCGCAGCCGCCGTCGATCGAGACGAGCAGGACGTCCTTCTCCTTGCCCGCGGCCTGGAGGGCCTGGTAGGCGCCGTAGGCGGCGGGCTCGTTGATCGTGTAGACGACGTTCACGTCGGGGTTCTTGGACAGGAGCGTCTCCATGGCGGTGCGGCCGCCGTCCTCGGCGCCCTGAGTGGCCTCGTTGCCGACGATCTCGTAGTCGCCGCCGCTGTAGCTGCCGGTCTTCGCCTCGTCGCCGTTGGTCTGGTCGTCGGCGACGTCGATCCCCATGCCGGTGAGGAAGCCCTGGTCGCGGTTGTAGTCGACCGAGACGACCTTGTCGTCGAAGAGGTCGAGCATCGCGATGGTCGCCTTCTTCCCGTCGAGCTGCGCGGCGGTCCACTCGCCGATGGCCTCGCCGGCCTTGAAGTTGTCGGTGGCGAAGGTGATGTCGACGGCGTCGGCGGGGTCGGGCGCGGTGTCGAGGGCGATCACGAAGAGACCGGCGTCGCGCGCCTTCTGGATGGCGTCGACGACGGAGGGGCCGTTCGGGGTGATCAGGATGCCCTTGTCGCCCTTCGAGATCGCGTTCTCGATGGCCTGGATCTGGGTGTCCTCGTCGCCGTCCTCCTTGCCCGCGGCGAGCGTGAGGTTCACGCCGGCGGAGGTGGCCGCCTCCTTGGCGCCGTCCTCCATCGCGACGAAGAAGGGGTTCGTCGTCGTCTTGACGATGAGGGTGACGCCGACGCCGTCTCCGCTGCCGGCGGTGGAGCCGGCGTCGGACGAGCCGGGACCGGAGCTGGAGCAGGCGGTCATGCCCAGGGCCGCGAGGATCGCGACGGAGCCGAGGCCGATGTACCGGGTGAGGCGAGGGGAACGGTTCGTCATTGAAAGTCCTGTTCATAAGGCGGGAGCAGCCTCCCGACAACGATGTCAGAGGTAGGTCTATCGGGTTGCTGGCGCTAAGGTCAAGCGATCCTCCAGAAAGCGAGACCAGACCGTGACATCGTTGTCAGATCGAAGCGGCGCCGGTGCAGGCCGCCGTCCGACCATGAAGCACGTCGCCGCTCTGGCCGGCGTGGGCATCAAGACGGTCTCCCGGGTCATCAACGGCGAGCCGAACGTGTCGGCCGCCACGATCGAGCGGGTGCAGGCCGCCGCCTCGCAGCTGCAGTACCAGCCGGATCTGCACGCCGGGAACCTCCGCCGCTCCAACGGGCGCACCAACACCCTCGGCCTGCTGGTCGGCAGCGTGGCGAACCCCTTCTCGGGTGCTCTCCACCGTGCCGTCGAGGATCTCGCGAACGAGCGCGGTGTCGCGGTCTTCGCCTCGAGCCTCGACGACGACCCCGCCCGCGAGCGCTCCTCGGTGAACGCGTTCGTCTCGCGGCGCGTCGACGGGCTCATCCTGACCACGGTCGCGCCCAGCCAGGCCTACCTGGGCGTCGAGGTCGACCGCGGCACGCCCGCCGTGTTCGTCGACCGCATCCCCTCGGGCATCACGGCGGACGCGGTGATCACCGACAACGCCGCCGGCATCGCCCGCGCGGTGGGCCACCTCGCCTCCTTCGGGCATCGCCGCATCGCGTTCCTCGGCGACCGGCCCGAGATCTTCACCGCGCAGGAGCGGGAGCGCGGCTTCCTCGAGGAGATGAGCCGCCTCGGCCTGCCGGTGCCGCCCGCGTACGTGCGCCACGGCGCCCACGACGAGCACGCGGCGGAGGAGATGGCGACCGCTCTGCTCGACCTCGAGGTGCCGCCGACCGCCATCGTCGGCGGGCAGAACCTGATCACGATCGGCGTGCTCGCCGCGCTCCGCCGTCGTGGCGCGCACCGAAGGGTCGCCCTGATCGGCTTCGACGACATCCCCCTGGCCGAGCTGCTCGAGCCCGCCGTCTCGGTCATCGCGCAGAACCCCGCGGTCATCGGGCGGACGGCCGCCGAGCGGGTGTTCCTCCGCCTCGACGGCGAGGACGACCCGGCGCAGACGTTCGTGATCCCCACCGAGCTGATCGCCCGCGGCTCCGGCGAGGTGCCCTGCCCCGACTGAGAAGCGGTGGGACGGGATCTGATCTTTCTCGCAGGCCTCTCTTGAATTGTCCGGAGGACAGTCCGTAGATTGCCCAGCAATTGACAACGTTGTCACTCGTGACACGCGCAACGAAGGGCGTTCTTCCGTGCTTTCTCCTCATCGCTCGCTCCCCCGGCGCAGCGGCCTGGTGGCCGTCGCCGCCGCGCTCTGCCTCGTCGGCGGCGGGCTCTCCGTCCCCGCCGTCTCCGCGGCTCCGCTCGACCGCGCCGCGGCACTCGACGCGGCCGCCGAGACCTACCGACCGGCCGTCCACTACTCGCCGACGAAGAACTGGATGAACGACCCCAACGGTCTCGTCTACTACGAGGGCGTCTACCACCTCTACTACCAGTACAACCCGCAGGGCACGCGCTGGGGGAACATGAGCTGGGGCCACGCGACCAGCACCGACCTCACGCACTGGACCGAGCAGCCGCTCGCGATCCCGGGTGACGCGGAGTCGGACATCTTCTCCGGCTCGATCGTCGTCGACAAGGACAACACCTCCGGATTCGGCACCGCCGAGAACCCGCCGCTGGTCGCGATGTACACCGCGGCCTACAAGACGGGGGAGCAGGCGCAGGCCCTCGCCTACAGCACCGACGCCGGGCAGACCTGGACGAAGTACGACGGCAACCCCGTCATCGACCGCGACCAGAACGACTTCCGCGACCCGCACGTGTTCTGGTACGACGGCGGCACCCCGGAGTCGTCCTACTGGGTCGTCGTCACGGTCGAGGCGGACGACCACAAGGTCCTCCTCCACAAGTCGACAGACCTGAAGAACTGGACCGAGCTCAGCGAGTTCGGCCCGGCGAACGCGACCGGCGGCGTCTGGGAGTGCCCCGACCTCTTCCCGCTGGCGGTCGACGGCGACCCCACGAACGTCAAGTGGGTGATGGTCGTCAACCTCAACCCGGGAGCGGTGGGCGGCGGCTCCGGCGGGCAGTACTTCGTCGGCGACTTCGACGGCACCACGTTCACCTCGGAGTCGACCGTCGGCTCCGACACCCTCCCCGAGGGCACGACCCTCGCCGGCTTCGACGACGGCACCTACAACGGCTGGACCGTGGACAACGAGCCCGGGAACTGGAAGAACGGGCCCTTCGCCTCCACTCCCGCCACCGGGCCGATCGACGGCCAGCAGACCGTCACCGGCTTCGCCGGGACGGGACTGATCAACGGGTTCAACGACGGCGACTGGCCGGTCGGCTCGATGGAGTCGCCCGACTTCACGGTGGACCAGGACCACCTGAACTTCCTCGTCGGCGGCGGGAACCACCCGCACGTCGACGGCACGCAGCTCGCCAACGACCCGCCCGCCGGGAGCGAGCTGCTCTTCGACGGCTTCGAGTTCCCGGACCAGCAGGGCCTCGCGGACAACGGCTGGGCAGTGACCGGCGACCTCGCCGGCGGCACCAACCCCTCGACCAGCGGCGGCGAGTTCTTCCTCGGCCAGAAGCGGATCAACACCTTCGACGGCGGACCGAAGGGCGACGACAACCTCGGCACTCTGACCTCGCCGGAGTTCACGATCGACAGGAGCCACGTGAGCATGCTCGTCGGCGGCGGCTTCCGCCCCGAGGGCGACCCCCAGACCCTCGAGGTGCAGCTCGTCGTCGACGGAGAGGTCGTGCAGACCACCGCCGGCACGAACGACGGCGCCCTGAACTGGAAGAGCTGGGACGTCTCGGCCTACCAGGGGAAGGCGGCGCGGATCGTCGTCGTCGACGACGCGACCGGCGGCTGGGGCCACCTCACCGTCGACCACATCGTGCTCGCCGACGCTCCGGCGCAGGTCCGCTCGAACGAGACGAGCGTGAACCTCGTCGTCGACGGGGAGATCGTCCGCACCGCGACCGGCAGCGACAGCGAGTCGCTGGACTGGACGAGCTGGGACGTCGCCGACCTCGCCGGCCGCACGGCGCACCTGCAGGTCGTCGACAACAACCGCGCCGGCTGGGGCCACGTCCTCGCCGACCAGTTCATGCTGTCCGGCGAGCCCGCGCAGAGCCGCCTCGTCGACTACGACTGGCTCGACTGGGGCCGCGACTACTACGCCGGAGTCACCTTCGACAACGCGCCCGACGACAAGCGGATCATGATCGCGTGGATGAACAACTGGCAGTACGGCGAGGCCGTCCCCACCGGAACCTGGCGGGGAGCGATGGCGCTCCCGCGCGAGCTCGCCCTCGAGACCGTCGACGGCGCCCCGAAGCTCGTGCAGAAGGTCGTCGATCAGACCGCGGCCCTCGAGCGCGGCGACGAGGCGTTCACGCTGGGCGCCACGGACATCGCCGACGGTGAGACCGCACTCCCGGCCGCGGCCGAGGGCAGCGTCTACAAGCTCGACGCCACCTTCGGCGCCGGGGACGCGGACTCCTTCGGACTCTCGGTCCGCAACTCCGCTGACGGCTCCCAGCGCACGCCGATCACCTACGACGTCGCGTCCGGTCAGCTGAGCGTCGACCGCACCCGCTCGGGCGACGTCGGCTTCGACGCCGACTTCCCGTCGGTCGAGACCGCGCCGGTGGCCCTCGACGACGGGAAGCTGCACCTCGAGCTCTACGTCGATCACGCCTCTGTCGAGACGTTCGCGCAGGGCGGCCGCGCGACGATCACCGACCAGGTCTTCCCCGATCCGAGCAGCACGGGAGTCTCGCTCCTCTCCTCCGGAGGGACGGCGCGCCTCGAGGGCCTGACGGTCACTCCGCTCACGCCGTCGATGTTCACCGACCCCGCGGCGGTCGCCTCGCTGACCCCCGCGGGCACGGCGCAGACCGTCGAGACCGGAGCGGCGATCATCGGCCTCGGAGTCACCGCGGCGAACGCGGCCGGCGAGCCGGTGGCGGGCGCGGACGTCGCCTACACGATCGAGGGTCCGGCCCGCTTCGCCGACGGAGGCACGACCGCGGCCGCGACGACCGGCGCCGACGGCTCCGCTCCGCTCCCCGCGGCCACGGCGGGTCCCGGCACGGGTGCCGTCTCGATCACCGCGGTCTCGGGAGGCGTCAGCCGGCTCCTCCCCGCCGTCACCGTCGTCGCCCCGGCGACCCGGGTCGACGTCGACGTGACGATCACCGGCGTGAAGCGCGGCGGCTCGGTCGTGCTGACCGCCACCACGACGAACGAGGGGAGCACGCCGGTCCGTCTCAGCATCCCGACGGCCTTCGGTGAGCTGAAGGTCACCTCGCTCGCGGCGGGCCGCACGAAGACGGTCTCGGTCGACACGCACCTCTCGCGGGTGCCGTCGGGCTCGTTCCGCGTGACGGCGACCGCACCGGACGGGACCCGGGAGACCTTCCGGGTGGCGTACCGCGGCACCGGCGAGTAGCGGCGACGGAGGGGGCGGCGGTTCCGGGCTCGACCCGGGGCGGCCGCCCCCTTCTCCGTGCCCGCTGCCGGATCGCGCGTCCGTAGACCGCGTCCGGGCGCCACACCCGGTCGCGGGAGCCGCCGAAGGACGGCCACCGGCCCGGTTAGGGCTCCTCCTCGCGCCGCCCGGTACCCCGCCGCTGCAGCCCTTTCGCTCCGAGCGCGGCGCCCAGGATGAGGATCGGGCTGCCGATCAGGAAGAGCCGGTCCGACGACGCGGGGAACGCGGTCATCAGCAGCCAGAGGACGACGAGTGCGGCGGCGAGGACAGCCCCGAACAGGAGCCAGGGGCGCAGGCGGCGAGTCCCTTCCTCCTCCGACATCAGAAAGGCGCCGATGAGCGGAGGCCGGGAGCGGTCGTCCGGCTGCGAGGAGCCACGCCGCCGGTCGCTGCCGTCCGCGCCGGGAGGAGTCCGTTCATCGCCGTTCCGATCCGGGCCCCGCCGAGGTGATCCGCCGAGCGGGAGCCGGTGGACCCGAGGCCCGTCGCTTCCCACCGGATCACGCCCACCGGGTCCTCCTGCCCCGCACCGACGGCGGTCACGAGGACGGCGGACGTGATGCCCGCGACCGTAGTGCTGACGCCATGTCGGGGACAAGGCTGTTCCACCGCAGGGCGCCGCACCCCTGCGGAGACCGGCCGGCTTGTGGCGCACGCAGCGCGCCACCCGCGCATCCTTCGGCCGACCGCGCCGCCGCGTCTCGCTCCGCGAGTGCCGGATCCGATCCGCCACGAACGGTCGCCACGCGCGGCCGGAGGCGACCGTTCGTGACGGATCGATCGCGGGCCGGGGGTGCGCGCGGGGAGCTCCGGGCGCAGCGGGGTCGTCAGGCGAGCGGCTCGCGGTCGCGCGTCAGCGGGGCGGCCCGCAGCGCGCGCAGGTAGATCCCGTAGCGCCGCAGCTGGCCGGCCGACGCCGCGGCGCGCCCGGATCGCAGCCCGGACAGCCGGTACACCAGCATCCGCGACGCCATGCCCGCGAGCACGACCGCCCGCCAGAACTGCTGCTGCAGGTCCGAGCGCGCCATCCGCCAGCCGTAGAGGTCGAAGAGGTTCACGATCCAGGCGGTGCCGACGCGGCCGTCGACGCCGCTCGAGGAGCCGCCCATCGCGTGCAGGGCGTGCAGGCGCGGATCCAGGACCACGCGCAGGCCCTCGGCGCGCAGGCGGAGGCAGATCTCGACGTCCTCGGCGTACATGAACCAGCGGTCGGTGAGGCCGCCGATGCGGTCCCAGACGGCCAGCGGGATCATCAGGCAGCCGCCGCTCACCCAGTCGACGTCGCGCGGCCTGCCGTGCAGGTCGGCAGCGAACAGGTAGTGGCCCTCGAAGGAGGGGAAGCGCCGGCCGAGGCGGGAGAGGCCGGTCTGGTGCAGGAGCATCCGGCGGACCGTGGGGGCGTGGCCGGCGGCCACGATCACGACGTCCTCGCCCTCGTTCTCGAGGAGGGGGGAGACGGCGCCGATCGTCGGATCGCTGTCGAGGAGTGACGCGAGCGAGCCGACGACCTCCGCCGAGATCTGCGCGTCCGGGTTCAGCAGCAGCAGGTGGCGGCCGGTGGCGTGGGCGGCGCCGAGGTTGACGGCCCGCGAGAATCCGGCGTTCTCGGTGTTCTCGACGACCCGGACGTCCGGGTACTCGGCGCGTAGCACGGCGACGGTCTCGTCGCGCGAGAGGTTGTCGACCACCAGGATCTCGACGCTCTCGTCGCGGCCGGCGAGCGCGTCGAGGCAGGAGCGGATGACGCCGATGCTGTTGTAGGTGACGATCACGATCGACACGGACGGCCCGCTCACGGCAGCACCGCCACCATCGCGGCGCGCAGCCGGGCGACCACGGCGTCCCAGCTGTAGTACTCGAGCACCGGAGCCGGATCGAGCTGTTCCGGCGGGTCGGCGACGAGCTCGCGGATCGACGCCGCGATCGCCGGCACGTCGCGCGGGTCGACCAGGCGGGCGTGCTCGCCGAGGATCTCGCGGAACACGGGGATGTCGCTGGCGAGGATCGGCGTGCGGCAGGCCAGGGCCTCGAGGGTCGGCAGGCCGAAGCCCTCGTCGAGGGTGAGGAAGAGGAACAGCGCGGCGTTCTCGTAGAGCCAGCGCAGCTCCTCCGTCTCGATCCGCCCGAGCAGGCGCACCGAGCCGTCGTCGAGCGCGGCTCTCACGGCCGGGGGGAACTCGGTGCGCACGCCGGAGGCCTCGCCGACGACGAGGAGCGGGAAGGAGGGGGAGAGCACCCCCGAGGCGAGAGCGGCCTCGATCGTGGTCGCGAGGTTCTTGCGGGCGTTGAGGCGGCCGACGGCGAGGAGGAATCCGTCGAGGCCGTCGACGCCGGCGGGCGCCACGGGCTCCGCGGCGGCGAACGCCCGGTTGAGGCCGAGGCCGACGGGCACGGCGCTCGTCGCGGCCGACGTGCGGACGATGCGGCGCGACTCCGCGACGCTGCTCGCGATGACCACATCGGCGCGGCGGACGCTGAGCGGCATGAGCGAGAAGTAGGCGCGCTCCCTCCGGGTGAACCACTCCGGATTCGTGAGGAAGAGGAAGTCCTGGATGAACACCGCGGACCGCCCCGTCAGGGGGGTGAAGTTGTGCGCCAGTGTGATGTCCGGACGCAGCCGGAGAGAGAGAAGGGCGAGTTCGAGAACGGCGCTGATCCCCTGCGGCCGGAGTCTTGTCGGCACTATCCGGGCGAGTCCCGCTAATTCCCGTCTCGCCGTCTCCACCCCCGTCAGGGGGACGGCAATGACAAGTGAATCCTCAGGAAAGAGTCTCGCCCAGGAGAAGGTGATCTCTCGCATGACCTCACGATTGGAGATCGGGCCGCGAATCCACCAATTACCATCGAGCAGGACCCGTAGGGATCCTCGGTGCGAACCTGTGCCGGGCATTCGACCCCTGTCTGGGAATGGGTTCTCGTGGACGTCCCGACTGTAGCGAACGGACTCCTGCACCGGACGCCCACGAGTACCGGCCCGAGGGCCGCCGCACCGAGGAGAGGGCCCCATGAGAGCTCGACGCCGCACTGCACTCGTCCGCTGGGCCGTCGCCGCGCTGGGGGCGGTCGTGGTGCTCAACGCGGTCGTGGTCGCCCAGACGCAGGTGGGCACCGACGCGACCGCCGACTTCCTCAGCTCGGTCACCGCACTGACCAACATCCTCTCGGTGGCCGCCTTCGCGATCGCGGGCCGGAGCGCCTGGAGATCCGCGAGATCCGGGGGCAGGAGGAGCGCCGCGGCGCACGGGGAGTCGCGATCTGTCACCGCGATCCGCACCCTCAACACCGCCACGCTGCTGAGCATGTCGGGCCTGTTCCTGGTGATCTACGGGCCCACCGTTCTCGGCGACCCGGCCCAGCTGAACCCGAGCACGGTGGTGCTGCACGTGCTCGTGCCGGCGCTCGCGCTGGTCGATCTGCTCGCCGTCCCCGGCGCCCGCCCGGTCGACCTCCGGCTGGTCTGGGCGGTGATGGTGTTCCCCGTCCTGTGGTTCGCCTACACCTTCGTCCGGGGCGCTCTCACCTCGCGCTACGTGTACGAGTTCCTCGACCCGGAACTCTCCGGCGGGGACCGGATCATCATCGGGATGACTGTCCTGATCCTCTCGATCTTCTTCCTGATGGGTGTCGCGATCCTGTCCCTCCAGCGGTGGCGGACGGCGGTACGTTCGCCGCTAGTATGAGCGCCGATACCCGCCTTCGGGGGTGCGAGTAGGCCGTCGAATGAATGCTGTGCACCGTCGCATACGCCTGGTATTGCGACAGCAGATCCGATACGGCGATCGCCTGTGTCGAGGCGAAGCACGACAAAGGGAGAACCGGGACATGGGCAGGTCGATCGCCATTATCGGCACGCGGGGCTATCCCAGTTACTACGGGGGATTCGAGACAGCGGTTCGACGTCTCGCGCCATATCTGGCCGAGCAGGGATGGGAGGTCACGGTCTACGGGAGGCCGGGCACCACGGCTCTCCGGGACCCGGACCGCGACGAGCGGGTGATCACCCGGCAGACGCGGGGTGTCGAGAGCAAGTCGCTCAGCACCCTCTCCTACGGACTCACGGCCGCTCTCGACGCGGCCAAGCGCAAGCCCGACGTCGCCCTGGTGCTCAACTGCGCCAACGGCTTCTGGCTGCCGATCCTCAGGCAGCGCGGCATCCCCACCGTCGTCAACGTCGACGGCATCGAGTGGGACCGCGCCAAGTGGGGCCGGTTCGCGAAGTTCGTCTTCCACCAGGGCGCGGTCTGGACCGCCCGTCACGGCGACCGCATGGTCTACGACGCCGCGGCGATCGAGACGCGCTGGAAGCGGGAGTTCGGCCGCGACGGCGACGTCATCCCCTACGGCGGCGACGTCCCGCCGGAGCACCCGGTCGAGCCGGGGCTGACCCACCGCGGCTACGCGCTGATCGTGGCGCGCTTCGTCCCCGAGAACACGGTGCCCGAGTTCATCGAGGCCGCCGAGCGGATCGCGCGGACCCACGACGTGGTGATCGTCGGCTCGTCCGGCTACGGCGGCCCGATCGACCAGGCGGTCAGCGCCCTCGCGCAGCAGAACGCGCGGGTGCACTGGTTCGGCCACGTCAGCGACGACACCCGGCTCCACTCCCTCTGGCAGCACGCCGGGGCCTACTTCCACGGGCACAGCGTCGGCGGCACCAACCCGGCGCTCGTGCAGGCCATGGCCTGCGGCGCCCCGGTCGTCGCCCGCGACACCGTCTTCAACCGTGAGGTGCTCCAGGAGGCGGGGCGCTTCGTCGCTCCCACCCCGGACGCGATCGCCGAGGGCGTCCTCGCCGTGCTGAACGACCCGATCGAGCAGGAGCGGCTCTCGTACCGCGGGCACCTGCGGGCCGTGCACTCCTACTCCTGGGCCGAGGTGAACGCCGGCTACGAGCGCTCGCTGCTCAGCGTCATCGCCGAGCGGGCCGGCGCGGGAGCGAGCAGGAGCCGGGCGTGAGGGCCCCGCGCGACCTCGGCTACGACGACCTCCTCATCGGCTACCACGTCGGCCCGCTGACGGGCGTGACGGCGGAGCGCGTGCGGACCGCGCTGCGCGACGTCCTCCTCTCGCCCCGCGGCGCCGTGCTCCTGCGGCGCCGTACCCGGCTCCGCGGGTGGCGCCGGATCGACGTGGCGGCCGCCCTGGACGCGGCCGAGCGCGCGGTGCGGGTCGTCGACGGCCCCCTCGAGCGCGAGGACCTGGCGCACCGCCTGCTGGCCTCGCAGTTCGCGCCGGGCGAGCTGCCGCTCCGGATCCTGTTCGACGGCGCGACGGTCGGCTTCACTTTCCCGCACAGCCTCTTCGACGGGACCGGGGCGACCGCGGTCGTGGCGCTCGTGATCGAGAAGCTGGGCGCTCCGGGGGCCGACGGCACCGCCCGGAAGCCGCTCGCCGCCGCACCGCTCCGCGAGGTCGTGGAGCGCTTCGAGCTCACCGGTCTCGCCGGCGCCAGGAAGGCCCGCGACACCTTCCGCACCCTGACCGCCGCGACCGGCACCGGCTACCAGCTCGACGCGACCCTCTCGAAGGAGGAGTCGGACCGCCGCGCGCGCCTCGTGACCGCCGTGCTCGGCCCCGAGACGCTGCGGGCGATCGCCGCGACCCCGGAGCAGGCGCGCGAGGGCCGGCGCCCCGCCCGCCCGCCGGTGTCGCTCAAGACCGCGAGCCTCGTGCTCCGCTGCCTGCAGGACTGCGCCGCCGACGGCCTCGACTTCCGCGTCGTCGTCCCCGTCGACGGCCGCCGCTGGGTCGCGAAGGGCACGGAGGTCGGCGGCAACCTCTCTCCCTCCCTCCCGCTCGGCCGCCTCCGCGCCGACGACTGGTCCGCGACCTCGCTCCTCGAGCGGCTGTCCGCGGCCACCAGGTCCGGCCTCCCCGCGACCTGGCTGCTGGCGAGCGCGCTGCTGAGCGTCAAGACCCTCGTGCAGCACCCGCTGGCGCCCCTCCGCCCGCCGCGCGGGACGCCCCGCGTGCCGTGGGAGATCCACGTCTCCCTGCCCTCGACCGAGGTGCCCGTCCCGGAGGAGCTGCTGCCGCGGATCGAGCCGGACACCATGGTCGGCGGGATGCCCGCCCACCTGCGCTTCCCGCTCGGCGTCTGGGTCGAGGTCGCGCCGATGCGCGACAGCATGCACCTGACCGTCCACGACGAGACCGGCACCTTCGCTCTCGACGGCTTCGAGGAGCGGCTGCTCGCCGCTGTCGGCGCCCGAGCCGCGGAGGCCTCGTGAGCGGGCTGCTGCGCCTCCTGAACTCCCCGATCACCATGCTCGCGAGCCGCCTCTCGGTGGCGGCGCTCGGCCTGGTGAGCGCCCCGCTGATCGCGCAGGCCCTCGGCCCGAGCGGACGGGGCGAGACGGCCGCGGCCCTCGCCTCCATGTACCTGATCCCGATCGTCCTCGCGCTCGGCATGCCCCTCGAGATCCGCCGGCGCGTGCTCGCCGCGGCGGGCGACCTCGGCGCGGTGCGCACGGCCCGGCGGCTCGCGCTGCTGACCGCGATCCCGGCCGCGCTCATCGCCTGGCTGCTCACCTCCACCCTCCTCTCGGCGCTCGACGAGGCGGCCACGATCGCGGTGTTCGTCGCGATCACCGGTACTCCGCTCATGGTCTGCTGGATGATCGACATCGGCGTCGTCGGGGCGCAGCGCCGCTTCGGAGCGGTCGCGCTGCTCCAGGCCACGCAGCCGCTGGTCTACGTCGGCGGGATCGTCGTGCTGTTCCTGCTCGACTCGATCACCGTCTCCGGCGTGATCTGGTCGAACTTCGCCGGCTCCGTGATGACCGCGCTGATCGGCTCCCTGCTCGACCGCCCGCGCGGAGCCGCTCCGGCGCCCTGGCGGCCGCTCGTGCGCGGCTCCGTCACCTTCTACGGCGCGCAGGCGTCGGACGCCGCCTACCAGCGCCTCGATCAGGTGATCATGCTGCCGCTGATCGGCTCGCACCAGGCCGGCCTCTACTCCGTCGCCGTGACGATCGGCACTCTGCCCGTGTTCCTCGCGCACGCGGTCGCGGCTCCGGTCTTCTCGGACATCAGCCGGACGGAGGGCGGCGCCCGCGTCACCGCGACCGGCGACGCGCTGCGCTCGGCCTTCGCGGTCGGCCTGGCCTCGGCCGTGTTCCTCGCCGTCGTCACTCCGTGGGGCGTGCCGTTCCTCTTCGGCGACGAGTTCGCGGAGGCGATGCCCGCGGTCCTCTTCGCGATCCTCGGCTCCGTCTTCGTGGTCGTCACCGTCAGCGCGGGCGAGGTGCTCTCGGCGCGCAACCGCGGCATCAGCCTCACCGTCGCCCAGGGCGCCGGGCTGATCACCTGCCTCGTGCTCCTGTTCGCGTTCGGCCCGGCGAACGGCGCGATCGCCGCCGCCATCGCCAACGCGAGCGGGATCCTGACGGCGCTGGTGGTGATGGTGCTCGCGATCCGGCCGCCGGCGCGGACCATCGTCCCGCGGCCCTCCGACGTGCCGCTGGTCGTCCGGCGCCTCACGATGCGGGGCGGCGCGGCATGACCCGCGCCGCGGCGTCGCTGCCCCGGGCGGGCTCCCGCACGGTCGCCCGCGGACCGGTGCGCACCCGCCGCACGCTCCGCGCCCTCCTCGGCCGCGACGGGCTCGGCCTGCCGTGGCTGGGCGTCCTGCTGCTGGTCTTCGCCCTCCCGGCCAACGGAGTCGCCTCCGCGTTCCTGCCGGGCGCCACGGCGACCGCGTTCGGCGCGATCAAGGACGCCACGGTCCTCGGGCTCTTCCTGCTCGTGCTCGTCAGCGGCCGGATCAAGCGGGTGCCGGTGCCGATCGTCGTGCTCGTGCTGATGATCGTGGGCCTCGGCGCCGTCTCGGCCGTGTGGACCGAGAACCCGATCCAGGCCGCCTACGGCTGGCGCAACGACTTCCTGCCGTTCCTCGCGCTCATCGTGGTGCCCGCGGTACTCGAGAAGCGCCACCTCGCGATCCTCGCGACCGCGTTCGTCGTCGCGCTGCAGCTCTCGTCGATCACGACGATCCTCACCTGGAACCAGGGGCTCGACTGGCTGTTCACCCTCGGGGTGTTCCCGCTGGCCCCCGGGGCGCCGTTCCCCTCCTCCCTCTTCGTCGCCGGCAGCATCGTGCCCCGCGGCTTCAGCCCCTACAGCGCCCCGAACGAGAGCGCCGTCGCCGTCACGATCGCGCTGGCCGTGCTGTGGACACGCCCGCGCTGGCCACTGTGGCTGAAGGGCGCTCTGTCGCTCCTGCCGCTGGTGGCGGTGTACCTGACGCAGTCCCGGAGCGGCTACATCGGCCTGGCGATGCTCGCGGTGACGCTGGTGGCCTGGGCGCTGTTCCGCGCGAAGCCGATGCTGGTCTGGGCGATGCTCACCGTGACCACGGCCGCGGCCGTCGGCGGAGTCACGCTCTACCTCTACATCGACAAGGTGATCTCGCACGTCGCCGACCCGTCGCTGATCGGCCACAGCGACAGCCTGCTCGAGAACATCCCGCTGCTCGTCGCGCACCCGTTCGGCTTCGGCCTCGGCAAGGTGGGCCCGCGCGCGCAGCTGTACTCGACCGACAGCGTCCTGGTCGAGAGCTTCTTCCTGGTGCTCGCGATCGAGTCGGGGATCCTCGTGATGCTGCTGTTCGCGGCGCTGCTGGTGTACCTGTTCCTCCGCGGGCTGCGGGCGCCGACGCTCGACGGCTTCCTGCCCACGGCCGTGGTCGCGGGCACGCTGGTCAGCTACACGGTGCTGCCGACGCTCCAGGAGGGTCCGGTGGCGTACACGCTCTGGATCGTCTGCGGCATGGGCATCGTGGCGGGGCGGGCCGAACAGGCGGTGCGCCCCAGCACGGCCCGGGTCCGCGAGCCCTCACCCTCGCGCAACGCCGCCCACCTCGACGGGCCGCGCGCCGGCACCGGAGCGCACGTCGTCACTCCCCGGGGGGAGGGGCGCAGGCACCGGCTGCAGCGCTCCCGCGTCTCAGGCGGTCGCCGTCGCCGCGGCGGTGACGACCGTGCTGCGGGGAGCCTGCGCGACAACGGTCCCGAGGACGTCGCCCCCGACGTCCCGTAGGCGGTCGGCCGCGGCGACGAGGTCGGCCGAGGACGAGACGCCGGCGCCCGCGACGAGGACCGTCGTGGCGACCATCTTGCCCAGCAGCACCGCGTCGGTGGCCGAGAGGATCGCGGGGGAGTCGACGATCACGTGGTCGTACCGGCGCGAGAGGTGCGCGATCACGCGCTCCATCGCAGGGGTGCCGATCAGGTCGCTCGGGTTCGCCTGGCTGCCGCCGGCCGTGAGCACGGTGACGCCCTGGGCGCTGACGGGCAGCGACCCGTCGGCGGGCAGGGTGCCGGTGCGGAGCAGGTCGGCCAGGGTCGGTCCGCCCGTGGGGAGGCGGAAGACGGTCGACTGCGCCGGGTCGCGGAGGTCGGCGTCGATCAGCACCACGGTGCGGCCGATCTGGGCGATCGAGACGGCGAGGTTCGCGGCCACGGTGCTCTTGCCGTCGCCCTCGCGGGCGGAGGTGACGAGCAGGGTGCGCTCGTGGGTGCCGGAGCCGAAGAGGAGCGTCGTGCGCAGCATCCGGAACGACTCGGCGACGGCGCTCCGGCCGTCGACGACGAGGGGGGAGCGGCGGACGGCCGTGTCGTAGGGGATCGACTCGAGCACCGGCAGGGTGGTGCCGGCGGCGACGTCCTTGGCCGAGCGGATGCGGGAGTCGCCGAGCGAGCGCAGCACGACGACGCCGACGCCGAGGATGAGGCCGGTCGCTCCTCCGAGCACGAGGTAGACGAGCAGGTCGGGGCTGAGCGGCGAGCTCGGCACGGACGCGGCCTCGAGCACCTTCACGTCGACCCGGCTCGCGCCGCCCGTGACGGGGCGCTCGATCTGGGCGACGTAGCTGCGCAGGCTCTCGGCGACCGAGTCGGCGATCCGCGCGGCCTGCTGGGCGTCGGCGTCGACGACGTCGATGCTCATGATGACGGTGCCGGGGAGCGCGGCCGGCGTGACCTCGCCCGCCAGATCGCCGACGGTCATGTCGAGACCGAGGTCGTCGATGACGGGCTGCAGCACCGAGCTCGAGTCGACCAGCGCGACGTAGGAGGCCACCCGGGCCTCGGCGCTGGTGAAGGAGGCGCCGACCTCGGCGCTGGACTGGTTGTCGGCGGTCGCGACGGAGACGAACACGGTCGTCTGCGCCCGGTACTCCGACTCCGACGCCATGGTCGCCACGGAGGCGGCCGCGAGGCCGAGGGCGACGAAGATCGAGATGACGAGCCAGCCCCTGCGGAGAAGTCGTCCGTACTCGCGAATTCCCACAGGGCCGTCCTTGTCGAGGAGGGATCCGGCGGACCGGATCGAGACGATGAGCGTGCTGCTGTCGATCCTGGCAGAACCGCGCCGCGTGTCACCGGCGCCGGGCCGAGCCGGCACCCCCGGACAGGCGCGGGAGAGGGCCTGCGCCGGGGTCGGGGGCTCGGGGCTGTCGGATCCCGCCCGGTCGGCGTCGCGAGACGACGGACGGCGGCACGGCCGGACCGCCTCCGCTGCCGCCCCCGGTCGTGCCTACTTCTTGTAGCTCCTCGTGAGGGTGTTGTCGCCGGGGGTGGGGTCGCCGATCGCGGTGGAGCTCTTGGCGGTGATGGTGGAGGTGCCGGTCTTGGGAGTGAGGACGATGGTCCTGGTGGTGCTCTGTCCGGCTGCGAGGGTGGGGATCTTCCAGGTGAGGACCGTGGTCCCGGCGATCTTGCCGGGGGTGCGGGTGGCGCCTCCGATGTCGGTGACGGTGGTGGGGACGATCATCTGGATGACGGTGGATCCGGTGTCGCGGGTGCCGACGTTGGTGACGGTGGTGGTGGCGGTGAGGGTCCTGCCGGTGATCTTCGTGGCGGTGGGGGTGAGGGCGACCTTCAGGTCGGCGCGGCTGCCGGAGACGATCTTGACGATGCGGGTGGCGGTCGCGGCGGCCCAGGTGCCGTCGCCGGCCTGGGCGGCGGTGACGGTGCAGGCAATCGACCCGGTGAGGGTCACCGTTCCCGCGGCGGTCACGGTGCACGGGCCGGTGGCGGTGTAGGTCACCGGGAGACCGGAGGAGGCCCTCGCGGCGAGCGAGTAGGCGACTCCGGTGGTCGGGGTCGCCGACGTGTTCGCGGTGAAGGCGACGGTCTGCGGCTTCTTCTGGATCGACGCGGCGGTCACCACGAGGGTGCGGGTCGCCTGCGGGGCGGCGTTCCGGTCGGCGTCCCCGGCCTGATCCAGGGTGAGCACGCAGTCTCCCGGAGCGGCGAAGGTCACGGTGCCGTTCGCGACGGTGCAGGCCGCGGAGGCGGTCCCGAGAACGATCGGGGCGCTCGACGCGCCGCCAGTGACGGTCGGAGTCCACGTCCCTCCGACGACCGCCGCGGGAGCGGTGGAGGTGAAGGCGACCGTCTGCGCAGCCCTGCCGATCGTGAAGGCGCGGTCGGCGCGAGCAGCGGCGTGCGCAGCGTCGCCGGCCTGCTCGAGGGTCAGGGTGCAGGAGCCGGCGTGGTCGTAGGAGACCGAGCCGCCGGAGACCGAGCAGGCCCCCGAGGCGGTGAGGCGGGGATCCGCGGAGGAGGGGCCTCGGACGATCACCGGCGTGGACGATCCGCCGACGACCGCGTCGCCCGGAGCCTCGCCGCCGAACGAGACGGACCCGGCGGCCAGGCCCACCGCGATGGTCTGCGAGACCTGCGGAGCGGCGAGATGACCGGAGTCCCCGGCCTGATCGGCCGTGACGGTGCAGGTGCCGGAGCCTTCGAAGGTGACGACGCCGTCCGTCAGGGTGCAGGCGCCCGAGGCGGCGAGCACGACCGGCTGCCCGGACGCGCCGCCCGTCGCGGCGGGCGTGTAGGTGCCGCCCGGGACGGCGGGGGAGGGGGGAGTGGAGGTGAAGGCGATCGTCTGGGCCGGAAGGGTCACCTGAACGGTGCCGGCGACGTTCGGAGCCTGCTGATAGGTGGAGTCGCCCTGCTGGAACGCGTAGTACGAGCAGGTGCCGACAGCGGTGAGGAGGATGTCGACGGAGCCCGGATCGACCCGGGTCGTGCGGCAGGCGTCGTAGGCGACGGCGAAGGCGGGCAGGCCCGAGCTCGTGGTCATCGTGAGGGTGACGGTGTCGCCGACGGCTCCGGTCGTGGGAGGGGTCGAGGCGAGGGTGATCGTCTGGGGGCCCTTCCGCACCGTGAAGGTGGACGACCGCTGCAGAGCGGGCGCGTAGTCCGCGTTCCCGAGCTGGTCGGCGGTGACGACGCACTCCTCGCCGACCTCGGTGAAGGTCACCACGCCGTCGGCGATGGTGCAGCCGCCGGTCGCGCCGTAGGTCGTGGGGAGCCCCGACGTGGCTGTCGCGACCGGGGAGTAGGTAGCGGAGCGCGCGGTGTCGATGCCGTGCGGGTAGTCGTAGACGATGCTCTGCGGGAGGCGGTCGACGGTGAACGATCCGGTGCGCTGCGGCGCGGGGAGGTAGAGCTCCGAGCCCTCCTGGTCGAAGCGGATGGTGCAGGTGCCCGGGTGGAGGTTGCGCACGGAGGTGCCGCCGATGATCGAGCAGACCTCCGGGGTCGTGCTCGTCACCGTCACCGGCAGGCCGCTGCCGGCACTGGCGCGGAGGTCGGCGTCCTCATCCGTCGTGAGAGCGCTCGTGGGGAGGCGGAAGTCGATGCTCTGCGCCTTCCGCACCACCTCCTCCGCCGGCTTGGCGACCACCGTGAAGCTCGTCTCGACCGCCGGGGCCGACGCGTAGCGCTGGTCACCGGGCTGGCCGGCGCGGACGACGCAGGTCCCCGCGGCGACGCCCGCGAACACGGACCGGCTCAGTCCCTCGAAGAGGAACGGAGTGCCGTCGAGCCGGCAGACCTCCGGCGTCGTGGTCGTGAAGTCCACCGGGAGACCCGAGGTGGACGTCGCGGTCACCGAGTAGGACCCGGTCGAGTACGCGTAGCCCGCCAGAGCGAAGGCGACCGACTGGGACCTCGGCGAGAGAGTCCTGGTGCGGACGACGTCCGGAGCCGCGGTCCAGCCCGTGCCCCCGGCCTGGGAGGCGGTGATGGAGCAGAGCCCGCCGACCCGGCCGACCGCGCGTCCCGCGGTCACCGTGCACACGTCAGGAGTGGTGCTGACGTAGGTCACCGGCAGACCCGAGGACGCGGTGGCCTGCAGGACGAGGTCCCGACCGTCGGTGTCGAGGCCGGTCAGCTCCGGGAACGCGATCGTCTGCCCGGTCTGCGCGGTGAGGGTGAAGGTCGAGCGCGTGATCGGCGTCCGCGCGTAGACGACGGGATCCCGGTTGTACCCGTTGAATCCGGTGTAGAGCGCGCGGATCTCGTGGCTCCCGCGCGCGAATCCCTCCGGGACCTCGATGCTCACGGTCTCGGACGTCTCCGCACCGGTCAGCGTGACGGTGCCGAGCGGTCGCTGCGTCTGGCCGGTGAACTCGGTGAACGAGATCGATCCTCCGCCGATCTGGTCCGGCTTCCTCGTGTAGCCGGTGTCGACGTCCCGGTAGGAGTTCTTCGAGAGAGTGGCGGTGAGGGTCGTGGGGACGTCGATCGCGGTCGTCGACGCGCTCACCGTCATGGTGGCGTCGGGGAGCCAGGAGACGAGTGCGTCGCCGACCTTGTAGGGGCTGAGTCCGGGATCGGCGATCGGCCAGCTCCCTCCGCCTCCGCCTCCGCCGCCGGCCGCTCCCAGGCTGGTGTAGATGAACTCGCCGCCGCCCGCACCGCCTCCGCCGCCGCCCGCCGATCCGGCGCCGCCCTGTCCGCCGCTGGCGTAGACGTCGCCCGAGGCCCGCGCGCCTGCTCCACCGAAGCCGTGAGGGTCGGCGCCCAGGCCGTCCCAGAACATGTGCCCGGTCCCGCCGCTCGCCTCCGAGCCGAACGTCGGGACGGCATCGAGGAAGCCGCCGAGGTAGGCGGTGTCGCCACCGCTGCCGCCGACCCCCGGGGTGTCGATCGTCGCGCCGCCGCCGCCGCCCCCGGGGAAGCCGCCGGTGCCGTGGCCTGCTTCGCCCGGCCGGCCGGCGGCACCGCCGTCGGAGCCGTCGTACAGGATGGTCGCGCTCGATCCGCTTCCTCCGCCCGCGGCGACGGCGATGACGTCGCCGCCGACGGGGTCGCAGTTCTCGTCGGGTTCGCTGAAGGACACCCACTTGGCGTCCCCACCCCCCTCGAAGCCCCCGCTCCGGAGGCTTCCCCAGTAGATCGTCTGACCGGGCGTCACCTTCACGTCGTAGAGCGTGAAAGCGGCGCCGGCGCCGCCGGTGCCCCCGGTGTTCCCCACGCTGTCGAAGTCCTGACCGTCGGCTCCACGGTTTCCCCGGGCGGTGACGTCGGCAGTGTGGACGTTCGCAGGCACGGTGAACCTCCCGTCCGTCGTGCACGCGTCGTAGAACCGATTGGCGGAGGCGGGGGGTGCGCCGACCAGCGTGAGCGCCGCGGCGGCGAGAACCACCGCGAGACCGCCGGCGAGGGGGCGCCGGAGGCGGGACCGCGTCGAGGGGGACGGGGTCGAGCGCATGGCGGGCCTTCCGGACGCCCGGACGGGTCGGGGGATCCGATTCTCAGGCGATCCGCAGGTTACGGGCGGGGCGACAGCAGTGCCAGAGGAAGCGGGGCACGCGGGCTTAACGGGGGGTGACGCATCGGCGGGCTATTGCCGGGGAGGTCGGACGGCCGTGGTCCGGGGGGTCGATCCGGATGGCGCGCACTCGAGGAGCTCGGCGCTCCTCCACAGGGCGCGGATCAGCGCGGGCATCCCCGTGAAGCGATCGTCACGATCCGGAGCCCTCAGGACTCGGGGCCCCGCCGAACCCGCAGCCGCGTCTCCTCGAGGTCGAGCAGCGACTGGGCGTCGCGCAGGATGCGCTGCGGGTAGGCGCGGCGCGAGCGCGCGTCCAGCAGCGCCTCCCGCTCGGCGGCGACCACGGCGAGCCGCAGCGCCCGGTAGAGGCGGTGCGGAGTGTCGGCGACCGACCGCTCCGTGCCGCGCGAGCGCTCCCAGGCGGCCTCGGAGCGGAGGAACGACGTCTGGCGCACCCGCTCCAGGACGTCCGGAGCGACGTCGTCGGCGCCCTCGACGGCGTCGCCCGGGCGCTCGAGCACCGAGAGGCCCTTCTCGGTGATCTCGTCGAGCAGGCCCGCGAGCGCGCGCTGGTCCTCGGGCACGTCGATCCCGCGGATGCCCAGCGCCCGGATCAGCAGCGGCAGCGTGCTGCCCTGGACCAGCAGGGTCGCGACGGCCACGGTGAAGGCGATCAGCACGAGCTGCGGGCGGTACGGGATGTCCTCGGGCAGCGACTGCGCGGCCGCGAGGGTCACCACTCCGCGCATCCCGGACCAGCCGAGCACCAGACCGCCGCGCCAGCCGATGCCGTTGCGGCTGAAGTGCCGGTAGTCGCTGCGCCGCAGCAGGTAGCGCCGCTTCGCCCGGCCGCGCTCCTCCTTCGGCAGCTCCTGCGCCTCGGGCGACTCGAGCAGCTCCTTCTGCTCGCGGGCCCGGCGCTCGGCCCGGCGGGTCTGCCAGCGCTCGCCGAGGAGGACCGGGCCGACCCAGAGGAAGCGCACGACGATCAGTCCGACCACCGCGATCAAGCCGATCCCGACCGCTCCGGGCACGGAGAGGCGCGCGCTGTCGGCGTCGTGGATCAGCGAGCGGATCTCGAGCCCGATCAGCAGGAACACGCCGTTCTCGAGCAGGAACTGCACGGTCCGCCAGTTGATCCGGTCGTTCACCCGCGACTGCGCGGTGAAGGCGCGGGAGGAGGCGTGCCCGGTGTGCAGACCGGCGACGACCACGGCCAGCACGCCCGAGGCGCCCAGGCCCTCGGCGGGGATGAACGCGACGAACGGGACGATGAAGGAGAGGACGGTGTTGAGCACCGGGTCCTCGAGCCGCGAGCGGACGAAGACGGTGACCACGCTGGCCACGAACCCGACCACGACGGCCACGACGACCGCGGAGAGGAAGTCGCCGATCGCCGCCCACGGCGTCGCGAGCGTCCCCGCGGCGGCGGCGAGGGCCGAGCGGAGGAGCACCAGCGCGGTCGCGTCGTTGATCAGCCCCTCGCCCTCGAGCAGGGTGAGCAGCCGCGGCGGGAGGCCCAGCCGCCGGCCGACCGAGGTCGCGGCGACGGCGTCGGGCGGGCTGATGATCGCGCCCACGGCGATCGCCAGGCCCAGCCCGAGGTCGGGGAGGAGGAGGAAGAGGAGCGCGCCGACGCCGGCCGCCGAGATCAGCACCAGCACCACCGACAGGCCGGTGATGGTGGTGAGGTTCCGGCGGAAGTCGATGAACGGGACGCTGAGCGCCGCCGCGTACAGCAGCGGCGGCAGCACGCCGTCGAGCACCCACTCGTGCGGGACGACCACCTCCGGCACCCCGGGGATGTACGAGAGGCCGACGCCGGCGAGGACGAGGACGATCGGGGCGGCGACGCCGAGGCGCCGCGAGAAGACGGCGACCGCGACGAGGACCGAGACGCCGACGATCGCGGCGATGCCCAGCTCCATCAGCGGAGGCTCTCGAGGGCGCAGAAGGGCATGGTCTCGTCTCCAGGGGGTGGCGGGCGATCGCCCGGGACGAGTCTGCGCCTCTCGGCGGATGCGGTGCAGGGGGTTGCGAGCGCCCGGAGTCCCGCGCCGGGGTCAGCCGTCGTCGCGAGCGGTGCGCCGGTCGAGCAGGCGGGCGAGCGCGAGGAGGAGCGCCATGGCGCCGAGCGCGGCGACGGCCAGCGCGAGCGCGGCGCCGGGCTCGAGCGTGATGCCGCGCTCGACGACCTGCGCGCGCAGCACCGGGTCGGCCGAGACGACGAGCAGGCCGATCGAGGCGGCGGCGAGGACGAGGCCGTAGAGGACGGCGCCGGCGCGGATCCGCGGGCGAGCGGTGGCGGGGGTGGGCGTGGTGGTCATCGTGCGGCTCCGGTCTCGGGGGTGGGGCTCGGGGTGGCGGGCGTGCCGGGCTCGGCGTCCGGGGTGGAGTCGTAGACGCGGATCGAGCCGCCCTCCTGGGCGATCCGGACCACGAACGGCTCGGCCTCGGGGTCGCCGAAGGTCTGCGTCCACAGCTGACGGCCCTCGGCGGTGCGGACCTCGCGGGGCGCGTCGATCGCGCCTTCGTCGGCGTCGACGACCCAGAGGTCGGTGTCCTCGGTGGTCGCCTCCAGGCGGACCGCCGTGCCCTCCGTCGTGGCGACGGACACCTGCCCGTAGCCGATCCAGAGGTCCAGCGGCTCGCCGGAGGCCTCGTAGCCGGGTGCGACCGTGACCTGCAGGTCGCTCGCCGCGAGCGTCGCGTAGCGGCCGGGGGCGGCGCTCGAGAAGCCGTACGAGCCCAGCACGGGGAGCAGCTCGCGGTCGGTCGGGAGCACGGCGGCGCAGGCGGCCGTCACCAGGGCGACCGTCGCGAGGGCGATCAGTGCGATCGCGCGCCTCCGGAAGAGGCCGGCGAGAACGATCACCACGGCCAGCACGAGCGCGGCGGAGGCGGCTCCGACGACGAGGGCCGTCGGTCCGGAGGCGGTGAGCGAGACCAGCGCGCCGGTCAGAGCGGCGGCCCCGAGGGCGAGCAGCGTGAGGCTCGCCCGCAGTCGGGGGTTCGCGGCGCGTCGGAGGCGAAGGCGTTCCAGGCGCGCAGCGGTGGCGGCGGCGGCGGCGAGTCGCGCCTCCTCCGCCCGGGCGCGGGCCGTCTCACGGGCCGACGCGCTCTGCTGGGCGCGGAACGCCTCCCGCTCGGCCCGCCACGCCTCCTGGCGCTCGCGCCACTCGGCGACGGCCTCGGGGGACGAGGGGCGCTCGTCCTGCAGTCCGGGGTCGGGTGCGGAGTAGCCCGCAGCGGCGGGCGCCGGGTACGGGAGCGTCGCGGAGGGGTGTGCGGACGGGGAGGCCTGGGCCGGGGCGGCGGCCGCGTCGTCCGATCGCCGGCTCCGCCGCACGACCCAGACCACGAACGCCACGATCAGCCCGAGCACCACGAGCGACCACAGCGTCCGCCCGGTCGCGGGCGCCCAGGGCATCGCCCCGGTGTAGGCGCCGCCGAGCGACCAGAAGCCCTGCGCCACCGGCAGCATCGAGGCGAGCACGAGGACGCCGATCCCGGCGTGCACCCGGTCGAGCGAGCCGCGCAGCAGCCGCTCCACCGGCAGGGCGCCGTCCTGGTCGGGCAGCAGCAGCCAGGCCGCGGCGTAGAGGAGGAGCGCGGGCCCGCCCAGCACCGCGACGACGAGCACGATGCCGCGCACGATCAGCGGGTCGATGCCCAGCCGGTCGGCGATCCCCGCGCAGACGCCGCCGATCCAGCCGGGACGGCGGGGCAGGTCGAGGCCGCGCAGCCAGAGCACGAAGCGGTTCTCGGGCGCGGGGGGCGGATCGGCGGGGCCGGGGGCTCCCGGGCCGGGGCTCTCGGGGCCGGCGCTGTCGGGGCCGGCGGCTCCGGGGTCCGTCGCGATCGGCGTCGTCGACGTGCTCGCCGCCTCCGCGCCGTCCGGCTCCGGGGAGCCCGGCGGGGTCGTGCTCTGTCCTGTCATGCTGCGAGTCTCCCGTGCGCTCCGCGGCCCGGACCATCGGGGGAACCCCTGATCCGACCCCGAGAGCACCCCCGATCGTGCGGCCGACCTGTTTGGATGCAGGGGTGAGCACAGTCCCCGGCACCGCCGTCCGCCCCCCGCTGCGGCGCCCGCGGACGATGCTGCTCGGCGGAGTGTGCACCGCGGTCGCCGACCACCTCGGCTGGAGCGTGCGGAGGACCCGCCTCCTCGCCGTCCTCACGACCGCGCTCGGCGGGGGCGGCGCGCTCCTCTACCTCTGGCTCTGGGCGCTGGTGCCCCTCGCGCCGCTCGACTCGCGCGACGCGGATCCGGCCGTCCGCCGCTCCGCTCCCGTCGCCGGCCTGCTGACCCTCGCCGCCGCCGTCGCGGCGCTCGCCGTGATGATCACCGTCGATCGCGGCGACGACGCCGACATCACGCGCGCGCTGGTCGCCGTCGGCCTGCTCGCGGGAGGCGCCGTCGGCTGGAGCCTCGGACTCGACCGCGGCGACGCCGTCCGCCCCGCCCGGTACGGCTCCGCGGTGCGCCTCGCCTCCTGCGCGCTGCTGGTGCTCGCCGGAGCGGCCGTGCTCACGGGCCGCCCGAGCGCCCTGAACGCGGTGCTCGCCGTGGGCGTGCTGCTGATCGCCGCCGGCGTGCTGGCCGCGCCGCGGGTGGTGACCCTCTGGTCCGAGCTGATGGGCGAGCGGGCCGCGCGCGTGCGCCAGGAGCAGCGGGCCGAGATCGCCGCGCACCTGCACGACTCCGTGCTGCAGACCCTCGCGCTCATCCAGAACCGCGCCGGAGCCTCGAGCGAGGTCGCCCGCATCGCCCGCGCCCAGGAGCGGGAGCTGCGCGACTGGCTGTTCGAGCGCGACGTCCCGGTCGCCAACGACCTGGCCGCCGAGGTCCGGGCGATCGCCGCCGCCGTCGAGCTCGACTACCCCGTGCACCTCGAGGTGGTGGCCGTCGGCGCCTCCGTGCCCGGCGCCGCCGCGCTCCTCGCCGCGACCCGCGAGGCCGTGCTGAACGCGGCCCGGCACGCGGGCGGCGACGTCTCGGTGTACCTCGAGTCCTCCGTGCAGGGCGTCGACGTCTTCGTGCGCGACCGCGGCCCCGGCGTCGTCCTCGACGAGGTCCCCGGCGACCGCCTCGGCATCCGCGAGTCGATCATCGGCCGGATGGCGCGCGCCGGCGGCAGCGCGACCGTGCGACCCGGGGTCGGCGGCACCGGCACCGAGGTGCACCTGCGGCTCCCCGCGGAGGTCGAGCGGTGACCCGCGTGCTGCTGGTCGACGACCACTCCATCTTCCGCTCGGGCCTGCGGGCGGACCTCGCTCCCGAGCTCGAGGTCGTCGGGGAGGCGGCCGACGTCGACTCCGCCGTCGGCCTGGTCGCCTCGCTCGCGCCCGAGGTGGTGCTGCTCGACGTGCACCTGCCCGGCGGCGCGGGCGGAGGAGGAGCGGAGGTGCTGCGGCGCAGCGCCGGCTCGTCGTCGCGGTTCCTCGCGCTCAGCGTCTCGGACGCCGCGGAGGACGTGGTCGGCGTGATCCGCGCCGGCGCCCGCGGCTACATCACCAAGGCCAGCTCCGGAGCCGAGGTGAGCCGGGCGGTGCTCGCGGTGGCGGGCGGGGACGCCGTGTTCTCGCCGCGCCTGGCCGGCTTCGTGCTCGACGCCTTCGGGGCGCTGACGGGCGAGCAGGCGGAGTCGGTGGACGAGCTCGACCGCCTCTCGGCCCGCGAGCGCGAGGTGATGCGCCTGATCGCCCGCGGCTACGCCTACAAGGAGGCGGCCGCCGAGCTCTTCATCTCGGTCAAGACGGTCGAGTCCCACGTCTCCGCCGTCCTCCGCAAGCTGCAGCTCTCCTCCCGCTACGAGCTCACCGCCTGGGCCTCGGCGCGGCGTCTGCTGTAGGAGTCGAGGGGGGCAGGCGTGCGCGCCGTTCCGGGTGCCACCGTGCGATTCGCAGGGGATCCGCCGCCCAGGAGCCGCGCCGGGCGGCGGAACGCCCTTCTCGACGCTGATCCCCTGCAGATCGCACGTTCGGCGGGCCTGCGAGGAGCGCCGCTCCGGGTGCCACCGTGCGATTCGCAGGGGATCCGCCGCCCAGGAGCCGCGCCGGGCGGCGGAACGCCCTTCTCGACGCTGATCCCCTGCAGATCGCACGTTCGGCGGGCCTGCGAGGAGCGCCGCTCCGGGTGCCACCG
>NZ_PSUG01000005.1:69847-91452 GCF_002931755.1 Rathayibacter sp. AY2B3
GCCCAGGAGCCGCGCCGGGCGGCGGAACGCCCTTCTCGACGCTGATCCCCTGCAGATCGCACGTTCGGCGGGCCTGCGAGGAGCGCCGCTCCGGGTGCCACTGTGCCATTCGCAGGAGATCTGCCGCCCAGGGGCTGCATCAGGCGGCGGAACGCCCCTTCGCGCGCGGATCCCCTGCGAATCGCACAGCCCGCCTCACACCTCCGGGTCGTCCTCGGCGGCCGCGCGGCGGCGCGCTCCGAGGCCGAGCGCGGTGGCGCCCGCTGCCAGGAGCGCGGTGGCGCCCGCGATCAGGCCGACGCTCTCGACTCCGGTCGAGGCGAGCCCACCGCCCGACCCGCCGACGGGCAGCGGGGTCGGCGTGCCGGTCGGCGCGGCCGTGGGCACAGGGGACGGAGCCGCGGTCGGCCCGGCGGTCGGTGCCGTGGTGGGAGCCGCGGTGGGCGCGGTCGTCGGAGCCGTGGTGGGCCCGGCGGTCGGCGTCGGAGTCGGCGCCACCACCTGCGACGCCGGCAGGATCTGCACGATGGTCGGACGCGGTGCCGCCACCGCTCCCGCCGCCGTCGATCCGTAGTCCGGGAAGAACGAGGTCGGCGCCTCGAAGGTGCCCTCCTCGCCCGGGTGCTGCACCGCCACGAACACGTGCTGGTCGAGGTCGTGGACGATCGGCCCGCAGGTCTCGGCGTCGCGCGGCACCGAGAGGAACTGCTCCACCCTGCCGCGCGTCGCGCCCTCGAGCGCCACCGTGAAGAGTCCGTCGTTGTAGCCGATGCCGCTCGGGGCGCCGTCGGTCGAGATCCAGAGGTTCCCGACCGAGTCGAAGGCCAGGTTGTCCGGGCACGAGATCGGCGAGACCTGGTCCGCCGGGAAGCCGGAGAAGTAGACGACGTCGCCCTGCGCCTGGTCGCCGCAGAGCATCAGCAGATTCCAGGTGAAGGTGCGGCCGGTCTGGTCGCCGCCGTCCTCGATGATCTCGACGATGTGGCCGTCGCGGTTCTCGGTCCGCGGGTTGACCTCGGTCGCTCCCTCCTTGCTCCCCTCGGTGCCGCGGGCGGAGTTGTTGGTGCAGGCCACGTAGATCCGCCCGCTGACCGGGCTGGGCTGCACGTCCTCGCAGCGGTCCATCTTGGTCGCGCCCGCTGCGTCCGCCGCCTGGCGGGTGTGCACGAGCACCTCGGCGACGCTCATCCCGGCGATCGTCGAGGCGCCGTTCAGCACCAGGGGCAGCCACTCGCCGATCCCGTCGAACCCGCCGTCCGAGGGGACCGCGCCGGTGCCGGTGATCTCGGCCACGGGGGAGTCGCCGGTGAAGCGCGCGACGTAGAGGTCGCCCTCCTCCAGCAGGGTCTTGTTGTGGGCGCGGTCGCCCTCGATGTAGCGCTTCGTGGAGACGAACTTGTAGAGGTAGTCGAAGCGCTCGTCGTCGCCCTGGTACGCGACCACCCGGCCGTCCGGCGCGACGACGACGTTCGCGCCCTCGTGCTTCAGCCGGCCGAGCGCCGTGTGCTTCTTCGGCGTGGAGTCGGGGTCGAAGGGGTCGAACTCCACGATCCAGCCGAAGCGGTTCGGCTCGTTCTCGTAGCCCGGGGTGCGGGCGTCGAAGCGGGGGTCGTCGAGCTCCCAGAGGCGCGAGGTCTCGGAGTCGGCGAGGCCGTAGCGCTTCTCGGCGTCGCTCGTGCCGACGGCGCGGAAGTAGCCGTTGAAGTTCTCCTCGCCCGAGAGGATCGTGCCCCACGGCGTCGTGCCGCCGGAGCAGTTGCCGAGCGTGCCGAGCACGGTGCGGCCCTCGGGGTCGGCGACCGTCTTCAGCAGGTCGGTGCCGGCGGCGGCGCCGGTCACCTCGTAGGGGGTGTCGATCAGGTAGCGGCGGTTGCGCTCGCCCCCGCGGACGTAGGCCCACGGGCGGTCGACCGCGGTGCGGACCAGCTCGACGACGCTGAGGCCGTGGGCGGCGCGGCCGACGGCGCGCACGCGCTCCGGCTCCGCCTCGAGCTGCGCGGCCGGGAACATGATGCTCTCGTTCGTGTACTCGTGGTTCACGACGAGCAGGGCGCGGAGGCGCTTCGAGCCCGGGATCTCGACGATGTCGGTGTAGTCGTTGTTGTAGCCGAACTGCGCGGCCTGGGCGGCCTCCGTCTGGTCGGCGATGTCGAAGGCGGGGCTGTCGGCGAAGAGCGGGTCGCCCCAGCGGATGATCGGCTGCCAGGCGAAGCCCTCGGGGACGGTGAACCGGTCGACGGTGTACGGCACCGGAGCGATCGGAGTGAAGGCGAGCGGCGAGCCGTCGGCCGCGGTCGCCACGGCCGCCTCGGCGGTGGGCGCTCCTCCGGCGGAGGCGACGGCGACGGTGACCGCGCCGGCCAGGCCGAGGCCGAGGGCGCTGCGGCGGGAGAGCTGCGACGAGACGATGTCGCGGAAGTAGCCGTTGTGCGAGGTGTTGCAGGTCGCGGTGGAGCAGGCGTTGGCGCACTTCAGCGCGCAGGTGACGGGGCTGCGCTTGCCGCGCACGTGGCCGGCCATCGGGAGGAGGAGCGGGCGGCGGGCGGTGTCTGACATGGAGGTCCTTCGATCACGAGCAGGAGATGCGATCGAGGCAAGCAGGGGGAGGGGGCGCCGATGCCGCCGGGCGGAGGCTCCTCCCTGAACGGAATATGAGCGTTCTCACAAGAAGGCGAGCCTCACCTTCCCTCCCGGCGGCCCTCCGAGCGGGCCTCCAGGACCGACCCGACGTTCCCCGCGATCCACTCGACGACCGGCAGCAGCCGCTCCGCCAGCTCCGCCCCCAGCGGCGTCAGCCGGTACTCGACGTGCGGCGGGACGACCGGCCGCGCCTCGCGGTGCACGAAGCCGTCCTCCTCCAGGGTCCGCAGCGTCTGGGCGAGCATCTTCTCGCTGATCCCGCCGATCCGGCGCCGCAGTCCGCCCCAGCGCAGCGTGCCCGGCGCGAGCGCCGCGAGCACCAGGACGCCCCACTTGCTGGTCACGTGCCCGAAGATCTCGCGGCTCGGGCAGTCAGCGGAGTAGACGTCCCCGACGAGCAGGGGGGAGTCGGCGATGGTCATGGGGGCTCCTCGGGATCAGGGGTGGTGACAGTACTAACAAAATAGTGGGTACTGCATTCCGGGAAGCAGGAGGAGGATGCGCCGGTTGCACCCTCCTGGCGGCGGACCCCGCCCGCCCCACCCGTCAGGAAGGACCCCTCATGACCCTCGTCGTCACCGGAGCCACCGGCCACCTCGGCCGACTCGCCGTCGAGCACCTGCTCGCCCGCGGCACCGCCGCCTCCGACATCGTCGCCACCGGCCGCGACGCCGCGAAGCTCGAGGCGCTCGCCGCCGACCTCGGCGTCCGCACCGCCGTCGCCGACTTCGACGACCCCGCCTCGCTCGACGCCGCCTTCTCCAGCGCCGAGGCCGTCCTCCTCGTCTCGGGCTCCGAGGTCGGCAGGCGCGTGGCGCAGCACACCGCCGCGATCGAGGCCGCCGTCCGCGCCGGCGCGCGCCTGGTCTACACGAGCGCCCTGAAGGCGACCACGAGCCCGCTCATCCTCGCCCCCGATCACAAGGCCACGGAGGAGGCGATCGCCGCCAGCGGCGTCCCCGCCGTGATCCTCCGCAACGGCTGGTACAACGAGAACTACGAGCAGACCGTCGCCGAGCTCGCCGCCACCGGCAGCACCCTCTCGAGCGCCGGCGAGGGCCGCGTCGCCAGCGCCGCGCGCACCGACTACGCCGAGGCCGCCGCGGTCGCCCTGACCGACCCGTCCCTCGTCGGCACCGTGCACGAGCTCTCCGGCGACACCGCCTGGAGCTTCGACGAGCTGGCCGCGATCGTGGCCGAGGTCGCCGGACGCGACGCCGCGATCAGCCACGTCTCCGCCGACGAGCACGCCCGCGTCCTCACCGGCGCCGGCGTCCCCGAGGGCGGAGTCGGCTTCGTCGTCGGCCTCGACGCGAACATCGCCGACGGACTCCTCGGCGGGACCGACGGCTCGCTCTCCCGTCTGATCGGGCGGCCGACCACGACGATCCGCGCGTACATCGAGGAGCAGCTCGGGCGCTGACGCTCCGGCGTCCCCGCCGGCCCCGTCCGGCTCGCGAGGAGCACCCCGCTCCCGCGAGCCGGACGCGGGCGCGCCCGCCCGGCCTCCCGGCGCCTGGCGCGCCCGGCCCGCCGCCCCTCGCGCCACCGTGTCGGCGCCCCGACGTAGGCTGTCCGCCATGACCTCGACGACGCCTCGCTCCGGTATCGACCGCTCCGAACTCGACCCCGCGACGCGCCCGCAGGACGACCTCTACCGGCACGTCAACGGGCTCTGGATCGACCGCACCGAGATCCCCGCCGACAAGGCGCGCTACGGCTCCTTCCACGTCCTCCAGGAGGAAGCGGAGAAGGCCGTGCGCGACATCATCGTCGAGGCGCAGACCGCGCAGCACGGCACCGAGGAGCGCCTGTTCGGCGATCTCTACGCCTCCTTCATGGACGAGGAGCGGGCCGAGGAGCTCGCAGCCACCCCGATCGCCGACGACCTCGCCGCCGTGCAGCGGGTCGACTCGATCCCCGGCCTGCTCCGCGCGGTCGGCGCCTTCGAGCGCACCGGCGTCCCCGGCCTCTTCGGCCTCTTCGTCGACAACGACCCGGGCAGCCCCGAGCGCTACCTCGTCTTCGTCAACCAGGGCGGCCTCGGCCTGCCGGACGAGAGCTACTACCGCGAGGAGGAGTTCGCCTCCGTCCGCGAGGCCTACACGCCGTTCGTCGCGCGGATGCTGGCGCTGGCCGGCATCGACGCCGCCGAGGCCCGCGCCGAGCGCATCGTCGCCCTCGAGACCGATCTGGCCGCCGCGCACTGGGACAAGGTCCGCAGCCGCGACAGCCAGGCGACCTACAACCTCCGCTCCTGGTCCGAGGTCGAGGAGCTCGCCGCGGGCGTCGACCTCGGCGTCTGGCTCACCGCGATGGGCGCTCCGGAGGGAGCGCTCGCCGAGGTCGTCGTCCGCCAGCCGAGCTTCCTCCAGGGCCTCGCGGGCCTGCTCACCGAGGACCGGCTCCCCGCCTGGCGCGACTGGCTGTCCTGGCAGGTGATCCGCGGAGCCGCGGCCTACCTGTCCAGCGGCTTCGTCGACGCCAACTTCGACTTCTACGGCCGCACCCTCACCGGCACCCCGCAGAAGCGGGAGCGCTGGAAGCGCGCCGTCTCGCTCGTCGAGGGCTCGCTCGGTGAGGCGGTCGGCCGCACCTACGTCGCCCGCCACTTCCCCGAGACCGCGAAGGCCGCGATGGACGTGCTGGTCGCCAACCTCATCGAGGCGTACCGCCGCTCCATCGTCGACCTGGAGTGGATGAGCCCCGCCACCCGCGAGCGCGCGCTCGAGAAGCTCGCGAAGTTCACGCCCAAGATCGGCTACCCGGTGCGCTGGCGCGACTACTCCGCCCTCTCGATCGACCCGGCCGACCTGCTCGGCAACGCGCGCCGCGTCGCCGAGTTCGAGTTCGCCCGCGAGCTCGGCAAGATCGGCCGCCCGCTCGACCGCGACGAGTGGTTCATGACCCCGCAGACGATCAACGCGTACTACAACCCCGGCTTCAACGAGATCGTCTTCCCGGCCGCGATCCTCCAGTTCCCCTTCTTCGACGAGGACCGCGACCCCGCCGCCAACTACGGAGCCATCGGCGCCGTCATCGGCCACGAGATCGGCCACGGCTTCGACGACCAGGGCTCGCGCTTCGACGGCGACGGCCGCCTCACCGACTGGTGGACCGAGGAGGACCGGGCCGCGTTCGAGGAGCGGACGAAGGCGCTCATCGCGCAGTACGACGCGCTCGCTCCCGCGACCACGCCCGGGCACCACGTGAACGGCGCCCTGACCATCGGCGAGAACATCGGCGATCTCGGCGGCCTCGGCATCGCGTGGAAGGCGTATGTGCTCTCGCTGGGCGGCGAGGAGCCGCCCGTCGTCGACGGCCTGACCGGCGCCGAGCGCTTCTTCCTCTCCTGGGCGCAGGCCTGGCAGCAGAAGTCGCGCGATGAGGAGACGATCCGCCTCCTCGCCATCGATCCGCACGCTCCGGCCGAGTTCCGGTGCAACCAGATCGTCCGGAACATCGACGAGTTCTACGCTACTTTTGACGTCTCCGAAGGCGACGCCCTCTGGCTCTCCCCGAGCGAGCGCGTCACCATCTGGTAGTCGCCGCCGACCACCTCCGCACCACGGACGAGGAGCCCCGGGCATCGAGAGCCGACCGATGCCGCGGGGTCGTCCGCCGATCGCGCGTCCTGCCGGCGCGTGAGGACCCAGGTCCCCCTCCGCACGACCGCACTCCCGACCCGTAGAGGGGCCGTACCCGTGGTGATCCCCACCAGCGAGACCCGCCGTGAGAGCCGACGCAACCGCCGGGGGCGCCACAAGGGCGGCGGCGACCGCGAGAACTTCCAGCGCGGGTTCGACGCCCTCGGGCGTCTCGCGATCGACGGGGTCGTCGTCTCGGCTCGCGCCGTCGACCTGGCGACCGGCCGCACGCTCTTCGCGGTCGACGACTCCGTCTCGATGCCCACCGCCTCCCTCGGCACTGTCGTGCTGCTGATCGAGGTCGCCGCCCGGCTGGCGAACGAGCCGCAGGAGAACCTGCGCCTGGTCGACCGGACCGCGGCGGACGCGGTCTCCGGTTCCGGGCTCTGGCAGCACCTCCAGGTGCCGTCGATGCCGATCGCCGACCTCGCCGCCCTCGTCGGGGCCTCGAGCGACAACCTCGCGACCAACGTCCTGCTGCGCCGCGTCGGCCTCGACGCCGTGCGCGAGCGGGCCGAAGCGCTCGGCCTCTCCCGTACCGCCCTGCTCGACGTCGTGCGCGACGAGCGCGGCCCGGACGACGCGCCGCAGCTCTCGATCGGCTCCGCCCGCGAGCTGACCTGGCTGCTCGCCACCCTCGCGAACGGCGAGATCGTCGACGCCGCCGTGAGCTCGCGGGTGATCGGCTGGCTCTCGCTCGGCACCGACCTCTCGATGGTCGCCGCCTCGTTCGGGCTCGACCCGCTCGCGCACCGCCACCCCGACCACGGGGTCCTGCTCGTCAACGCGACCGGCACCGACGTCGGCGTCCGCGCCGAGGCGGGCGTCCTCCGCGGCCCGCGCGCCGGAGTCGCCTACGCCGTCGCCACCCAGTTCGACGACACGACCCTGCACTACCGCCTCGCAGTGCTGGAGGGCATGCGCACCCTCGGAGCCGACCTGCTCGAGTACGTGCACTGACGGCTGCCGAGTCGGATGCTCCTCCGGGGCAGGCCGACCAGGCGGGGCCCCTCGTGCGCCTCGTCAAGTCCGTGACCGCCCGCGGGGGCGCGACCTAGGCTGCCCGCAGCGGCGCCGCCTCCCGGCGCACCGCGGAGAGGGAACCATGAGCAGCTTCGGCTTCGACGCCCCCGAGGACGTCACCGACACCACCCGCCCCGACGGCGACTCCCTGCCGGTCCCGCCGGAGGACCCGGCCGAGATCGACGACCCCGAGGCGATCGACGAGGCGCTCGACCAGGGCGCCGACGCCCGCCTCGACGACGACCAGGACCCGCCGGAGCACCCCTTCATCCCGTCGCCCAGCTGATCGGCGGGCCGGGCGCCCGAGCGGCGCCCGGCTTCCTCCGAACAGGCTGCTCCTCCGAGCGGACTACTCCTTCGAGCCCGGCTTCAGGCGTTGCGCGAGGCGCTTGATCGGGTGGGCGGGCTCGCGCTCCGCCGGGTCCTCGACCTCGAGGCCGTAGAACGTGCCGATGTCGCCGACGAACGCCTTGCGGCGGGCCCTGTCGTAGGCGCGGATCTCGCGGCGGAAGGCGATCACCGTCGCGACGCACATCAGGATCATCACGACGCTGAAGGGCAGGGCCGAGAGGATCGCCGCGGTCTGCAGGGCGTCGAGGCCGCCGGCGATCAGGAGCGACAGCGCGAGCAGCGCGGTGGCGACGGCGAAGAACACGCGGATGCGGTTGCGCGGCTCCGGCTCGCCGCCGGTCGCGATCATCGACATCACGAGCGCGCCGGAGTCGGCGGAGGTGACGAAGAAGACGCCGATCAGGAGGATGGCGCCGATCGTCAGCACCGATCCGGCGGGCAGTCCCTGCAGCATCGAGAAGAGCGCCAGGTTGGTGTCCACCGAGCCGTCGGCGCCGACGAGGCCGCCGTCGCCGTAGAGCTCGCGGTAGACGGCGGTGCCGCCGAGGACGCTGAACCAGAGGAAGGTCATGATCGTCGGCACGAGCAGCACGCCGCCGACGAACTCGCGGACCGTCCGGCCCTTGGAGACGCGCGCGATGAAGATGCCGACGAACGGCGCCCACGACATCCACCAGCCCCAGTAGAACGTGGTCCACGAGGCCTGCCACTGCTCACCCTCGCGGCCGGCGTAGGCGCTGACCGTGAAGGTCAGGCCGATGAAGTTCTGGAGGTAGTTGCCGAGCGACTGCACGAACTCGCGCAGGAGGAACTGGGTCGGGCCGGCGACGAGCACGAAGACGAGGAGCGCCGCCGCGAGCAGCAGGTTGCCGGTCGAGAGCCACTTCATGCCCTTGCCGACACCCGAGATCAGCGAGAGGACGGTCAGGCCCGTGACCACGGCGATGACCACGATCTGCACGGTGAGCGACGACTCCACGATGCCGCTCGCCTCCAGGCCCGCGGAGATCTGGGTGACGCCCAGGCCGAGCGAGGTGGCGACTCCGAACATGGTGCCCACCAGGGCGACCACGTCGATCGCGTTGCCCCAGCCTCCGCGGACCCGGCGGCCCAGCAGCGGCTCCAGCGCCCAGCGGATCGACACCGGCCGCTTGCGGCGGTGGATCGCGTAGGCGAGGGCGAGGCCGACCACCACGTAGATGGACCAGGCGTGGACGCCCCAGTGCAGGTAGGTCTGCGAGATGGCGCTCTGCGCGAGCTCCGTCTCGGTGCCGGTGACGCCCGGGCGCGGAGTGGCGAAGTGGGTGAGCGGCTCCGCGACTCCGTAGAAGACGAGGCCGATGCCCATGCCGGCGGCGAAGAGGAGCGAGATCCAGGCGAGCGTCGAGAACTCGGGCTCGTCGTCGTCGGCGCCGAGCTTGATGTCGCCGAAGCGGCTGACGCCCATCCAGATGGCGAAGGCCACGAAGACCGCGGCGATCAGCACGTAGTACCAGCTGAACGTGTTGACGACGGTGGTCTGCAGCGTCGAGAACACGGAGGTCGCGGCGTCGGGCGCGAGGATCGCGAAGGCCGCGATCGACAGCGTGAGGACCGCGGCGGGCCAGAAGACCCACCGCGCGAGGCGGTGCGGAGGGGCGGTCGTGCCCGCGGTGGCGGGGGCGGTGTCCGGGGAGGACGGGTGCTCGGACATGGGGTCCTCTCGTCGGCGGCAACCGTCCACGGTACACGGGGGCCCGTCGGCGGCCCCGGCCGGGGGAGCCGGGCTGGCACGATCCGGCCCTGGTGCGGGAGGCTGGACCCGTGCAGTTCAGAGTCTTCACCGAACCCCAGCAGGGCGCGAGCTACGAGGATCTCCTCGCCGTCGCGCAGGCCGCCGAGAGCCTCGGCTACGACGGCTTCTTCCGCTCCGACCACTACCTCCGGATGGGAGACGGCGACCCCGGAGTCGGCCCCTCCGACGCGTGGACGACGCTCGCCGGCCTCGCCCGCGAGACCGAGCGGATCGCGCTCGGCACCCTCGTCTCCTCCGTCACCTACCGGCCGCCGGGGATCCTCGCGATCCAGGTCGCCCAGGTCGACGCGATGTCCGGGGGCCGCGCCGAGCTCGGCCTCGGCACCGGGTGGTTCGAGCAGGAGCACGCCGCGTACGGCATCCCCTTCCCTCCGCGCCGCTTCGACCTGCTCGAGGAGCAGCTCGAGATCGTGACCGGCCTGTGGTCGACGCCGGTCGGCGAGCGCTACTCCTTCACCGGCGAGCACTACACGCTGACCGACTCCCCGGCCCTGCCCAAGCCCGCGCGCCTGCCGCTGCCGGTGATCGTCGGCGGCGGCGGCCCCAAGCGGACCCCGGCGCTCGCGGCGCGGTTCGCGAGCGAGTTCAACCTGCCCTTCCCCGAGTTCGACGCGATCCTGGGCGCCTTCGAGCGCGTCGACGAGGCGTGCCGCGCGATCGGGCGCGAGCCCTCGTCGCTCGTACACTCGGTCGCGCTGATCGCGGTCGGCGGAGGCGACGAGGCGGAGTTCACGCGTCGTGCAGCGGCGATCGGCCGCGAGCCGGTCGAGCTGCGCGAGCACGGAGTGGCCGGCGGCGTCGACGAGGCGGTCGACCGCCTCGAGGCCCTCCGCGAGGCCGGCTGCGAGCGCGTCTACCTGCAGTTCATGGACCTGCAGGACCTCGACCACCTCGACTTCTTCGCCCGGGAGGTCCTGCCGCGCCTGTCGGCCTAGGGCGGGCGCCGCTGCCGGGTCGGCCGCTGCTGCCGGCGTGGCCGCTTCTGCCGCCGGCTCCGCGCCGACTGTCCAGGAGTTGTCGCACTCGCGCTCGAGTGCGACGACTCCTGGCCTCTCGCGATCTCCGCCCACGCGCGGCTCCGCGCCGACTGTTCAGGAGTTGTCGCACTGGACGCCGAGTGCGACGACTCCTGGCCTCTCGCGGTCCCCGTCCACGCGACTCCGCGCTCGACGGTCGCCGGCTCCGGCCCGCGCGCTCGGGCGCCCGCCCGCGCCGCCGCCTACGCTGGAGGGATGGCGGACACGATCGAGCGCGCGGACGAGCGCCTGGCGACCCGCTCGGCGGCCGAGGTCCCGTGGATCGTGCTGGTCTGGGACGACCCGGTCAACCTGATGTCGTACGTATCGTACGTCTTCCGCAGCTACTTCGGCTTCGGCCGGGCCGAGGCGGAGCGGCTGATGCTGCAGGTGCACACCGAGGGGCGCGCGGTCGTCGCGACCGGCAACCGCGAGGAGATGGAGCGGCACGTGGAGGCGATGCACGGCTACGGCCTGTGGGCGACGCTGCAGAAGGCCGACGCATGAGCGTCCCGCTGAGCCCCGCCGCAGCGGGGACGAGAGAGCACCCCGACCGCGGCACCCGGGGGCCCCGCTGATGCGCGCGTTCCGCCGTGACTCCTCCGGAGCGGCCGTCGCCCGCTTCGACCGCGAGGAGGCCGGGATCCTCCGTCATCTGGCCGGCGAGATGCTCGAGCTGCTCGACCGCGGGGCGTCCTCGGACCAGGCCCGCTCCGATCCGGCGCTCGCCCGCCTCCTGCCCGACGCCTACCGGGACGACGCCGAGGCGGCCGACGAGTTCCGCCGCTTCACCGCTCCGGACCTCGCCGCCCGCAAGATGGACGACGCCCGCGCCGTCACGGCGGCCCTCGACGCCGGCGACGGGACGAGCCACGGCCGGATCTTCGAGGGGCTGGGCGAGGTCGCGGTGCGTCTCGAGGAGCCGCAGGCGATCGCCTGGCTCCGCGCACTCACCGACATGCGGCTCGCTCTGGCCGTGCGGCTCGGCATCGACGACACCGACGACGTCGTCCCGGAGGAGGGCGGCGCGGCCGCGATCCGCAGCGTCTACGACTGGCTCGGCGGCGTCCAGGACGGACTCGTCCGCGCCGTCGACGTGTGATCCGCTCGTCCTTCTAGCGATTCCACAGCTGTGGACAACCCTGTGGAAAGGTGTGGAGAACCGGCTCCGGGAGCACCTCGGAACGGCGGAGCGCCGGGCGCGGGGGTGTGGAAACGCGTAGCGTCCACCCTGTGAACACTCCGAGCACCGCCGACGCCCAGCGCACCGCCGACGACATCCAGGACTCGCGGGCGGTGCGGACCCTCGCCCGCGGCGGCTTCGCGGCGAACGGCCTCGTCCACCTCCTGATCGGAGTGATCGCGCTCGGCGTGGCCCGCGGCGGCGGAGGCGACGCCGACCAGAGCGGTGCCCTCGGCGCCCTCGCGGCGCAGCCCGGCGGTCTGGTGATCCTCTGGATCTGCACGGTCGGCCTCTTCGGCCTGGCGCTCTGGGGGCTGCTCGAGGCGTTCCTCGTCCGCCCGCGCGAGAGCGCCCTGAAGACCTGGGGCAGCCGGCTGAAGGAGGCGGGCAAGGCCGTCGTCTACGGCGCCCTCGGCGTGACGGCGCTGAAGTTCGCGACGGGCGGCGGGTCGAGCTCGTCCGAGTCGTCCGAGAGCGCGAGCGCCCAGGTCCTCGCGGCGCCGGGCGGAGTGGTGCTGCTCGTGATCGCGGGACTTGCCGTCCTCGCGGTCGGCGGCGTCTTCGTGTACCGCGGAGCGAGCCGGAAGTTCCTCGAGAACGTCGCGGAGCCGGGCGGCACGGCGGGCACCGTCGTCACCGTGCTCGGCGTCGCCGGCTACGTCGCCAAGGGCGTGGTCCTCGGCGCGCTCGGCGTGCTGCTGATCGTCGCCGCCGTCACCCACGATCCGGAGCAGGCGGGCGGGCTCGACGAGGCGCTGAAGTCGCTCGTGGAGCTGCCGGCGGGCGTGTTCCTCCTCGGCTTCGTCGCGGTCGGCCTCATCGCCTACGGGCTCTTCTGCTTCGCCCGCGCGCGCTGGCCGCGCCTCTGATGTCGGAGAGCGGATCCGCTCCATACCTGTCACCCCCCCTTCCGCGCAACTGGTCCCGCCGTCCCGGAGTCGGTGACACGCTGAGGCCTGTGAGTGCTGGAGGCGAGGACGCGACCGGAGGACGGGTGCGTCCGCCGCTGACGCAGGACGCCGCTCGTCTGCTGGCCCGCTCCGCCACAGGGGACGCCTCCGCTCTGGGAGAGCTCGTCGACCGCTTCGGCGGCCTCGTCTCGGCGTGCGTCGGCACGGTCCAGGCCGACCCGGCCGGCCGCGACCGCCTCTGCACCGACGTCTTCACCGCCGTCTGGCGCCGCTCCCGCGAGGGCGCCCGTTCGACGGAGCCCGTGCTCTGGGTGCTCGAGGTGCTCTGCGAGACCCTCGGCTCCGCGCAGGAGCTCGCCCGGCGTCCGCTCGGCAGCGGCCTGCTCGCCCTCGACTGCCCCGACCGCGAGCTCCTGCTGCTGGCTGCGGCCGGCGGGTTCTCGCAGGCCGAGATCTCGGCGCTGACCGGGATCGACGAGTTCCGGCTGCGCTCGATCCTGCGGACCGCGCTCGAGGCGCTCCAGGGCCGCGACAGCGATCTTCTGACGGCCTGACCGCCGGAGCCGTCGCGGGAGTAAAGTTGAGTCCGTCGAACTCAACTTTCGAGCCACGGAGGAGACCACCATCATGCAGGCCGGTCGGATGCCCCAGCAGGACGAGAAGTCCGCTCTCGAGCAGTACGGCGTCAACCTGACCGCCATCGCGGCGAGCGGCAAGCTCGACCCGGTGATCGGGAGGGACGCCGAGATCCGGCGCGTCAGCCAGGTGCTCACGCGCCGCACCAAGAACAACCCCGTCCTCATCGGAGAGCCCGGCGTCGGCAAGACCGCCGTCGTCGAGGGGCTCGCCCAGCGGATCGTCGCGGGCGACGTCGCCGAGAGCCTCAAGGGCAAGCAGCTCGTCAGCCTCGACCTCTCGGCGCTGATCGCCGGAGCGAAGTACCGCGGCGAGTTCGAGGAGCGGCTGAAGGCCGTGCTCCAGGAGATCGAGGAGTCCGACGGCCGGATCATCACCTTCATCGACGAGCTGCACACGCTGATGGGCGCGGGCGGCGGGGAGGGGTCGGTGGCGGCCGCGAACATGCTCAAGCCCATGCTGGCCCGCGGCGAGCTGCGGATGATCGGCGCGACGACGCTCGACGAGTACCGCCAGTACATCGAGAAGGACGCCGCTCTCGAGCGCCGCTTCCAGCAGGTCTTCGTCGGCGAGCCGACCGTCGAGGACACCGTGGCGATCCTCCGCGGGCTGAAGGAGCGCTACGAGGCGCACCACAAGGTGGCGATCGCCGACTCCGCCCTGGTCGCCGCCGCATCGCTCTCGAACCGCTACATCACCTCCCGTCAGCTGCCGGACAAGGCGATCGACCTGATCGACGAGGCCGCGTCACGGCTGCGCATGGAGATCGACTCCGCCCCGGTCGAGATCGACGAGCTGCGACGCTCGGTCGACCGGCTGAGGCTCGAGGAGCTGGCGCTGAAGAAGGAGAAGGACGAGGCCTCGAAGGCGCGTCTGGAGAAGCTGCGCGAGGACCTGGCCCGCCGCGGCACCCAGCTCGAGGAGCTGCAGGAGCGCTGGGAGCGCGAGCGCGCCTCCCTCAACCGCGTCGGCGAGCTCAAGAACCGGCTCGACGCCCTGCGGATCGCCGCCGAGCGGGCGCAGCGCGAGGGGAAGCTCGAGCGCGCGTCGAAGCTGCTCTACGGCGACATCCCCGTGATCGAGCGCGAGCTCGCGGCCGCCGAGGCGGAGGAGGAGCCGGCCGAGGGCCGCATGGTCAACGAGCAGGTGACGGCCGACGACATCGCCGCGGTGATCGCCGCCTGGACCGGCATCCCCGTCGGGCGCCTCCTGCAGGGCGAGACCGAGAAGCTGCTGCACCTCGAGACCGAGCTGCACCGCCGGCTGATCGGCCAGGACGAGGCGGTGTCGGCCGTCGCGGACGCGGTGCGCCGCACCCGCGCGGGCATCTCCGACCCCGACCGGCCGACCGGCTCCTTCCTCTTCCTCGGGCCGACCGGCGTCGGCAAGACCGAGCTGGCGAAGGCGCTCGCCGACCACCTCTTCGACGACGAGAAGGCGATGGTCCGCATCGACATGTCGGAGTACGGCGAGAAGTTCGCCGTCTCGCGGCTGGTCGGCGCCCCTCCCGGCTACATCGGCTACGAGCAGGGCGGCCAGCTCACGGAGGCGGTCCGCCGCCGCCCGTACTCGGTGGTGCTCCTCGACGAGATCGAGAAGGCGCACCCCGAGGTGTTCGACGTCCTGCTGCAGGTGCTCGACGACGGCCGCCTCACCGACGGCCAGGGGCGGACGGTCGACTTCCGCAACACGATCCTCATCCTCACCTCCAATCTGGGGTCGCAGTTCCTCGTGGACCCGGCGCTGTCGCGGCCGCAGAAGGAGGAGGCGGTCCAGCAGATGGTGCGCCAGGCCTTCAAGCCCGAGTTCGTGAACCGGCTCGACGACATCGTGATCTTCGACGCGCTCGACCGCACGGAGCTCGGCGAGATCGTGTCGCTGTACGTCGACCGGCTGTCGAGGAGGCTCTCGGAGCGACGGCTCGACCTGGCAGTGACGCCCGCGGCCCGCGGATGGCTGGCCGAGCGCGGCTACGACCCGCAGTACGGGGCGCGGCCGCTGCGCCGGCTGATGCAGCGGGCGATCGACGACCAGCTGGCGACGGCGCTGCTCGGCGGCGCGGTGCGCGACGGGGACGTGGTGCTGGTGGACGTGGCGCCGGACGGCGAGAGTCTGTCGGTGACGGCGGGGATGCCCGCGTCGGGCTGACCGGGGCGCCCGGCGCCTGACTTCTGCGCTCTCGCGGGGGCGACCGCGGGGGCGGCGACGGGACGTCCCTCCACAGGGCACACGAGTGCGGCGGTCGTCCACAGTCGCGGGATCCACGGTCCGCGCGTCCAGCGGGCTCCGTAGCGTCGGCGGCATGTCCTTCGAAACGCCCGGCCCCCGGATGGCCGACCTCCCTCCCGAGGAGCGGCCGAGGGAGCGCCTCCGCGCCTACGGACCGGAGGCGCTCACCGACGCCGAGACCCTCGCCGTGCTCATCGGGGCCGGCGTCCGCGGCGCGAACGCGACCGTCGTCGCGCAGCGCCTCCTCGCGCGCTTCGGGGGCATCGACGCCGTCGCCCGGGCCGGGGTGGCCGATCTGATGCGGCACCGCGGAGTCGGCGAGGTCGCCGCCTGCCGCCTGGTCGCCTCCTTCGAGCTGCGGCGGAGGATGAACCGCGCCGCGCGCGCCGCCCGCGTGACCGACGCCGCCGGCCTGGCCGGGCTCGTCGCTCCGCTGCTGGCCGCCCGGCCGCTCGAGACCGTGCTGGCGGTGGCGCTCGCCGAGTCCGGAGCCGTCCGCGACGTCCTGACGCTGGCCGACGGAGCTCCGGCGCACGCCGAGATCCCCGTCGCCGCCGTGCTCGCCGAGGTGCTCGCGAGGGGCGCTGCGGGAATCGGTCTGGCGCACAGCCACGCGGGCGAGGCCGCGGTGCTCCCCTCCGACCGAGCGGCGACGCGGGCGATCGCCGACGGGGCCGAGGCGTGCGGCCTGCGGTTCCTCGCGCACGTCGTGATCGGACGCGACGGGTGGGCGGAGGCGCTGCCGTGACGCGGCGCAGGGCCGCTCCGGGGCCGCTCCGGTCCGACACGACGCCTCCCGGCCGGCCGCCGGACCGCCCCCGGTGGCGCCCGGGGCCCGCGCGTGGAGTGTCGGCGCGCGTTCGTGCAAGCCCCCGCCTCTCCGGCGCCCGAGGCCGGTCGCGGGCGTACCGTGGACGCCGACCCCACCCCCCTCCCGACCAGGAGCACCCATGCGAGCAACACTCATCCACGGCGAGCGCGACATCCGACTCGAGGAGGTCCCCGACCCGCAGCTCTCGACGGGGCGCGACGCGATCGTCCGCGTCACCGCTGCGTGCGTCTGCGGCTCCGACCTCTGGCCCTACCGCGGCGTCACTCCGACCAAGGAGGCGCACCGCATCGGCCACGAGTTCGTCGGCGTCGTCGAGGAGATCGGCGACGACGTGCACGACGTCGCGGTCGGCGACTTCGTGATCGCGCCGTTCTACGTCTGCGACGGCACCTGCGCGAACTGCGCCAACGGCGTCTCCACCTCGTGCCTCACCGGCGGCTGGTGGGGCGCCGAGGTCCGCGAGGAGGGCTTCGCGGACGGCGCCCAGGGCGAGAAGGTGCGCGTCCCCCTCGCCGACGGCACGCTCTTCCGCGTGGGCATCGACCCGGACCCGGCGCTCATCCCCAGCCTGCTCACCCTCGCCGACGTGATGGGGACCGGCCACCACGCCGCGGTCTCGGCCGGCGTCACCGCGGGCTCGACCGTCGCGGTCGTCGGCGACGGCGCGGTCGGCCTCTGCGCCGTCCTGGCGGCTAAGCGCCTCGGCGCGACCACGATCATCGCGATGTCGCGGCACGAGTCGCGGCAGAACCTCGCCCGCCGCTTCGGCGCGACCCACATCGTCGAGACCCGCGGAGACGAGGGCGTCGCGCGCGTCCGCGAGCTGACCGGCGGGATCGGCGCCGACTGCGTACTCGAGTGCGTCGGCACGAAGGAGTCGATGCAGCAGGCCCTCGACTCCGCCCGCCCCGGCGGCATGGTCGGCTACGTCGGCGTCCCCAACGGAGGCCCCGAGCTGCCCGTCCGCCAGATGTTCGGCTCGAACGTGGGCGTGAACGGCGGCGTCGCGCCGGTCCGCGGCTACATGGCCGAGCTGCTCCCCGACGTGCTCAGCGGTGCGATCGAGCCCGGTCTGGTCTTCGATCTCGAGCTGCCCCTCGAGGAGATCGCCGAGGCGTACGCCGCCATGGACGAGCGCCGCGCGATCAAGACCCTCGTGCGTCCGTAGTCCCGCCGAGGGGCGCCGGCACGGCCGCGAGGAGTAGCCTCCCGCGCATGACCGCGTCAGCCCGCACCGCCGCGACGGCGCCCCTCTTCCACCCCGACCTCGCGCTCGGCCGCTTCCTCCCGCCGATCGTCCTCGGCCCGCGACTGCTGCGCCTCGCCACGCGACGCGCGGCCGAGGGAGGCGAGGCCCCGCCCGACATGGTGGTCGACGACCTGGAGATCCCCGTCGCCGGAGCCCCTCCCGTCCGGGCCCGCAGCTACCGGCCGCGCATCCTCCGCGGCACCGCTCCCGCGCTCCTCTGGGTGCACGGCGGCGGCATGGTGCTCGGGAGCCACCTCCAGGACGAGGCGTCCTGCATCGACTTCGCCCGCACCCTGGGCATCACGGTCGTCTCCGTCGACTACCGCCTCGCGCCCGCGCATCCCGCCCCGGCGGCCGTCGAGGACGTGCTGGCCGTGTTCGACCGGCTCGTCGAGCACGCGGAGGAGCGCGGCGTCGATCCGGCGCGCATCGCCGTCGGAGGCGCGAGCGCGGGCGGCGGGATCGCCGCGGGTGCGACCCTCCTCGCCCACGACCGCGGAGGAGTGCAGCCCGCGTTCCAGCTGCTCGTCTACCCGATGCTCGACGACCGCACCGTCACCCGGCCGGGTCCTCCTCCGCGCGGTGTCCGCGTCTGGACCCCGGGCAGCAACCGCTTCGGCTGGACCGCCTACCTCGGCGGTGAGCCCGGCGCTCCCGGCGTCCCGGCGTACGCCGCCCCCGCCCGCCGCGACGACCTCACGGGCCTCCCGCCGGCCTGGATCGGCGTCGGCAGCCTCGACCTCTTCCACGACGAGGACGTCCGCTACGCCGAGCGCCTGCGCGCGGCCGGAGTGCCGTGCGGGCTCGAGATCGTGGAGGGCGCCTTCCACGGCTTCGACGCCCTGTTCCGCCGCACCGGCGTGGCGAGGCGCTTCTGGGCGGCGCAGGCCGCGGCGCTCGGCGGGGCGCTCCTCGCCTGACCCCCGCCTCGACGCCCCGCCTCGACGCGCCGCGCCGATTCCGTCTCCGGCGCTCGGCACTGCGAGGCTGAGGGGCGGCGGCCGCCGCCGTCCGCGCGCCACCTGCGCCGCACGTGCGCCGGACCCGTCCCCGCCCCGCCGACCCGCCCGTCTCCAGGAGGACCCATGGACATCGACCGCCTCGCCACCCGCTACGAGATCGCCCTGCCCGCCTGGATCGGGGACGCCCTCCGCGACGTCCCCGAGGTCCTCCCGAGCCTCGAGGACCGGATGGCCCTCGTGCACGCGCTCGCCGACCGCAACTTCCGGGAGGGGAACGGCGGCCCGTTCGCGGCGATCGTCGTCGAGCGCGACTCCGGTCGTCTCGTCTCGGTCGGAGTGAACGTCGTCCTCGGCAGCGGAGTCTCGTCCGGCCACGCCGAGGTCACGGCGCTCGGGCTCGCGCAGACCGCGCTCGGCACCTGGGACCTCGGCGGCGAGGGCCTCCCCGCGCACGACCTGGTCGTCAACTGGCGCCCCTGCGTGCAGTGCTACGGAGCGACGATGTGGTCGGGAGTGCGCCGCCTGGTCGTCGCGGGCTCCGGCCCCGAGCTCGAGGAGATCAGCACCTTCGACGAGGGGCCGATGCGCGAGGACTGGGCCGCCCAGTTCGAGGCCCGCGGCATCGAGGTCGTCGACGGCGTGCTCCGCGACGAGGCCCTCGACGTGTTCCGCGCCTACCGCGCCTCCGTCGACTCCGGCGAGGTGCTCGTCTACAACGCCCGCGCCGACTCCTGACTCAGCAGGGCCCCGTGCGGTCCTGAGCCGCGGGACCGCTGGAGGCGGTCAGCGGCGGCTCAGCGCCACCAGTCGTCGAACATCGACAGCGGCACCTGGCGCTTGTGCTCGGTCGCGGCGTACCGCGCCTCGATCGCCTCGGCGACGGCCCGGTCGACCTCGCCGCCCTCGAGGTAGGTGTCGAGGTCGGCGTAGGTGAGCCCGAGGTTCGTCTCGTCGGTCTGGCCGGGGCTGTCGTCGAGCAGGTCCGCCGTCGGCGCCTTCTCGTAGAGCCGGGCGGGAGCGTCCAGGTGCTCGAGGAGCGAGCGGCCCTGCCGCTTGGTGAGCCCGGTGAGCGGGAGGACGTCGGCGCCGCCGTCGCCGTACTTCGTGAAGAAGCCGGTGACCGCCTCGGCCGCGTGGTCGGTCCCGACGACGAGCATCCCGGCCTGGCCGGCGATCGCGTACTGCGCGATCATGCGCATCCGCGCCTTCACGTTGCCCTTGACGAAGTTGCTGATCGGCTCGTCGACCGCGTCGCCGAACGCCGCGGCCACGCCGTCGACGCCCTGGTGGATGTCGAAGACGACCTGGCGGTCCGGGCGGATGAACGTGAGGGCGAGCTGGGCGTCCTCCTCGTCGGCCTGCACCTTGTAGGGCAGGCGGACCGCGATGAACGAGGCGTCGCCGCCGCTCGCGCGGACCTGCTCGACCGCGAGCTGGCAGAGGCGCCCGGCGAGGCTCGAGTCCTGGCCGCCGCTGATGCCGAGGACGAGGCCCTTCGCGCCGGTGCTGCGGAGGTAGTCGGCGAGGAAGCCGCTGCGCCGTTCGACCTCGGCGGCCGGATCGACGGCGGGGGAGACGTGGAGCTCGGAGATGATCTGCTGTTGGACGTCGCGCACGGCTTCACGCTACTCCGGATGCTCCCCGGCGGCCCCTCCTCGCCGCGGACGCGCAGGCTCCGGACGTCTCCCCGAAACAGGCGCCGCCCGCGCCCCGTCGCGTCCCGCGTCGCGCCCTGCGTCGACACACCGCCCCGCCTTCCGAGACGCCGCTGCCTCGTCCGCTCGGCGCGGCGCCTACCCGCGCTCGGCGACGATGCGGGCGATGCGCGCCGGGACGGTGTCGTCCTGGAGGCTCGTCACGTCTCCGAGCGGTCGGCCGTCGCGGATGTCGCCGAGCAGCCGCCGCATGATCTTGCCGGAGCGGGTCTTGGGCAGATCCGGCACCACGACCACGTCGCGCGGCTTGGCGATCGGCCCGATCGCGACCGCCACGTGGTCGCGCAGGACCGCCGAGAGCGTCGTGCCGAGCGCGGTCCAGTAGGCCGGGTCCTCCTCGGCGCGGTCGACGGCCTCGTCGGAGGGGATGACGAACGCCGCGATCGCCTGCCCGGTCGTCGCGTCGGCGACTCCGACGACTCCGGCCTCGCCGACGGCCGGATGGGCGACGAGGGCCGACTCGATCTCGATCGTGGACAGGCGGTGCCCGGAGACGTTGATGACGTCGTCGACGCGGCCGAGCACCCAGACGTCGCCGTCGGCGTCGTACTTCGCGCCGTCTCCGGAGAAGAACCACCCCTGGGACGCGTAGCGGGCCCAGTAGGAGTCGCGGTAGCGCTCCGGGTCTCCCCAGACGGTGCGGGCGAGCGCCGGCCCGGTCCGGTCGACCACGAGGTAGCCGCCGGAGCCGTTCGGCACGCGCTCGCCGTGCTCGTCCACCACGAGGACCCCGAGCCCGGGCAGGGCTCCGAGCGACGATCCCGGCTTGAGGGTCGAGACGCCCGGCAGCGGGCACATCACCGCGGCGCCGGTCTCGGACTGCCACCAGGTGTCGACGATCGGGCAGCGCCCACCGCCGATCGCCTCGTGGAACCAGACCCAGGCCTCGGGGTTGATGGACTCGCCGACCGTGCCGAGCAGGCGCAGGCTCGACAGGTCGTACTGCGCGGGCACGCCCTCGGGGAACCAGGTCATCAGCGTGCGGATCAGCGTCGGCGCCGTGTAGTAGACGGTCACCCCGTACCGCTCGATGATCTCGAAGTGCCGGGCCGTGTGCGGGGTGCTCGGGGTGCCCTCGTAGATCACCTGGGTGAGCCCGTTCGAGAGCGGTCCGTAGATCTCGTAGGTGTGCGCGGTGACCCAGGCGAGGTCGGCGGTGCACCAGTGCACGTCGTCCGGCTTCGCGTCGAACACCGCCCAGTGCGTCCACGAGGCCTGCGTGAGGTAGCCGCCGCTGGTGTGCACCAGCCCCTTCGGCTTCCCCGTCGTGCCGGAGGTGTAGATGATGAACAGCGGCGTCTCGGAGTCGAAGGCCTCGGCCTCGTGGACGTCGCTCTGCGCGTCGACCAGCTCGTGCCACCAGACGTCGCGGCCCGGGGTCCAGGGGACGTCGGTCTCACCGGTGCGGCGGACGAC